>CAZNSB010000481.1:0-4174 GCA_964575155.1 uncultured Planctomycetaceae bacterium
CCAGGGCGTGACCACCATCGTCACCGGCAACTGCGGCTTCGGGACGCTGGACGTGGCCGGCTACTTCGCCGACCTGGAGGCGACCGGCGTCGGCGTGAACGTCCTCCACCTCATCGGCCACAGCAGCCTCCGCAAAGAGGTCGTGGGCGAGGAGCCCCGCCCGCCGACGGAAAGCGAGCTGGAGCGGATGAAAGCGCTCCTCCGCCGCGGCATGGACGCCGGGGCCGCCGGCATGAGCACCGGGCTGCTCTACTTCCCCGGCGCCGCCGCGACCACCGAAGAGATCATCGCCCTGGCCAAGGTGGCCGCCGGCCGCGGCGGCATCTACGCCAGCCACATCCGCGACGAGTACGCCGGCGCCGTCCACGCCGTCGCCGAGGTCATCCGCATCGCCCGCCAAGCCGGCTGCCGCGCACACGTCTCCCACTTCAAGACGATCGGCCCGGCCGCGAGGGGACTGGCCGCCCGGATGTGCCGGCTCGTCGAGCAGGCCCGGGCCGAGGGCGTGGCAGTGACGGCGGACCAGTACCCCTACGAGGCCTCCAGCACCGACCTGGCCTCGACGGTGATGCCCAAGTGGGCCCGCCCGTCGCTCCAGCGGCGGCTGGAGGAGGACGACTTCGACGGGCCGCTGCGGGCGGAGATGGCCGGGCTGATCGGTCAGCGCGGCCGGGCGGAGGGCGTCCTGATCACGGAGTTCAAGGAGAAGCCCGAATGGGAGGGCAGGACCCTCGGCGACCTCGCCGGCGCCTTCGGCGCCGACTGCGTCGAGGCGAGCCTCGGCATCCTGAGGATCGGCAACCCGGTCGTGATCTGCTTCGCCCTGAACGAGGAGGACGCCAGGCTCATCGCCGCCAAGGACTACGTGGCGACCGGCTCGGACGGGCACTTCTGCCGGCCGGGCGGCGGCGTCCACCCCCGCGCGTACGGGACGTTCCCCCGAAAGATCCGCGAGTACGCCCTCAAGCGGCGGTGGGTGACGGTGCCCCACGCCGTCCGCTCGGCCACCGGCCTGCCCGCCGACATCCTCCAACTGCCCGACCGCGGGTACCTCCGCCCCGGCTGCGTCGCCGACGTGGTCGTCTTCGACCTCGATGCGCTGACCGACCACGCCACCTACCTCGACAGCCACCGCTTCTCCACCGGCTTCAAGCGCGTCTACCTCGCCGGCCAGGCCGCCGTCGTCGACGACGAGTACACCGGCCTCCTCCCCGGCCGGCCGCTGCGGCCATTGAGGCAACACGGCCGATAGCTTTGGGGTCAGGTCTTGATAGCTTTAGGGTCAGGTCTTGATTAGTGATTAGCGTCGGGTGGAAGGCGTTACCGATAGCTTTGGGATAGCTTTGGGGTCAGGTCTTGATTAGTGATTAGCGTCGGGTGGGAGGCGTTACCTGCAACCAGTGTAGCCCCTTTTACGCAACACGGCTTGCAAGCAAGCCCTGCCACCCGACGCCAAAGGCTCGTAGTCTGACCGCGGGCAGGCCTGCCCGCCCTACCGCTGGCCGACGACCACGGCGGTGTATTGGCGGACCTTGGGGAGGGTGAAGGCCAGGCCGGCGTGCGTGGACACGTCAACGGCTTCGTTGGAGCCGTCGGCGAGGGGGAGGACCTTTCGGATCGTGCCGCCGGCGGTGAGGCGGCACTTGACGTTCTCGGCGGGGGTCTCGGCGTAGTTCATTACGTGGACGACAGTTCCGGCGGCGGCTTCCATGACGTTGACGGCCACGCCGGGCGGGGCGTCGACCTCGATGATCGGGTCTCTGACGTGGGCCTTGACGTCGGCGGCGATGCTCTCGGCGGCCGGGCCGTTGGGGTCGGCCTCGATGGCCACCTCGGCGGCGCCGGGGTAGAAGATGGAGGTGCCCTCCCCCAGGCGGCTCTCGACGCGGTCGGGCTTGTCTTCATCGTCGGCGGAGACGCCGAAGGCGTCGGCCAGGCCGTAGTCGGCCCGCCGCTTCCAGTTCTCGTCGTACAGCGAGGTGTCGTTGGTGGCGATGAGGGTCCCGCCGGCGGCGACGTACTCCCGCAGGCGGGCGCAGTCGCCGTCGGAAAGGAAGAGGATGCTCCGCAGCAGGAGCACGTCGCAGCCCGCCAGGTCGAATCGCCCCAGGCGGTGGACGGGGATGACGTCGTAGAGGAGGTGCCGCCGGGTGAGGTTGTCGAAGAAGTTGGAGCGGCGGCTGATGTAGTTCATCTCGGCGGCGACCACCCCGACACGGGCCAGGCTCCTGGCGTCCTTGTACAGCCCCGAATGGGCCGCCAGGTACGCGTTGACCTCCGCGTCGCGCATGCCGTAGCCGGTGCAGCCGTAGGCGAAGGTCTCGGGGTGCTTGGAGTTGACGATCGCCGGCACGTCCCGCCCGCACTCCTCGTAGAGGTACCGCAGCACGCCGGCGTTGGTCCGCAGGACGCCGCTGGAGGCGTCGTAGCACGGCGGGCTGAGGTCCTCGGAGAGCAGGAGGTTGGCGGAGTCGTAGATCTGCTGGCAGAGGTGGCCGTTGTTGCTCCAGACGACGTCGGGGTTGATGCGGCGGGCGAATTCCTTCAGTTCCTGGAGGATGTCCAGGACGGAGAGGTAGCGGAAGAGGTTCTTGGCCAGGTGAATCCGGGCCTGGGGGTGGGAAAGCGGGACCCAGTCGAAGACCACCTCGCGGGCGGAGCGCAGGTCTTCGTGGGCAGGCGGCTCGTCGGGGAGGGGGCGGGGGAGGTCGTGCGGCCGCCCCAGCCGCTGCTTCGTGAACTGCCGGAACTTCTCCCGGCAGATGGGGCAGTGGCACTTGGAGAAGTTGTTGTCCCAGAAGATCCCGTCGGCGCCGGCGTCGAGGGCGGCGGCGATGCGGCGCTTCTGGTAGGCGCGCCAGTGCGGGTTGTGGCAGCACATGAGGTAGCGGGTGACCTCGCCGGCGCCGTAGTCGATTCCGCCGTAGGGGACGGGCTCTGCGTCGGGGCCCTGCTGGCGCCACGGCTCGGATTCCGGCAGCGCCTGGAACATCTCCTTCCAGAAGCAGTTCGTCAGCGAGAAGTAGACCAGCACGCGCATGCCGCGGGCGTGGTACTCGCCGATCCGCCGGCGGACGACGTCCCAATGGTACCGGTCGTTCTCGACGGAGAACCCGGTGGCCCAGACCAGGCAGCCGGCGTTGGCGCCGTAGCCGGCCATCTCCTCGGCCATGTTGCGGTCGTAGCCGGTGACGCGCCGGTGCAGCCATTCCAGAGAATAGTCGTGCAGCCCCCAGCGGTGGCCCATGAGGGCCTTTCCGGCCTCGCTCGGCCCGGCGTAGTCGAAGCTGATCCGCAGGTTGTGCACGCCCGCCCACTCCGGCGGGGCGGGCGCGCCCGATGTCTCGTTCGTGAACGCCATGATGCGCTTCCTCCCGTACCTTCTCGGACGGGGTCAGACACTACCAGAGACGCAGGCGGGTTTCCATCGCCGGGCTTGGGCTGGATTGGACCGGCGACATAGGGTATAAGTGATGGATGTTGAGGATGTCCCCGGCGGCCGCGGCTCTCCGTCGGGGGCGATACGGAAGATCGAAAGGGAGGTGCTGGAAATGAGGAGCGTGAATCCAGGGCCCCCGGCCGACTCCGTGCACGCCGGCCGCGGGCGGGAGGTCCCGAGGAAGAAGGGAATCGGCCCGGCTGTTTGCCTGCTCGTCATCGTGCTGGTTGGCACCGGCCTCTGCCGCGGGCAGGCCATCCTCATCGACCACGAAGACACCGACATCACCGCCCTGAGTGAGTCCGCGATGCAGCGCGCCCAGGACCTGCTGCACCTCGCCTACGGGCACACGTCCCACGGCAGCCAGGTCACCGACGGCATGACGGGCCTGGTGTCGTTCGCCAACGGGGGCGGCAAAGGGCTGTCCCTGCCGCACGACTTCTTCGCCTGGAACAACGGCGGCACGGGGGGGGCGCTGGACCTGCACGACTACGCCATGTCGGGAGACGTGGGCTACTACCCCGACTGGGTCAACAACACCCGGAGCTATCTGGACGACCCCAGCCACGCCGATGTCAACGTCATCCTGTGGTCCTGGTGCGGGCAGGTGGACGGCAAGTACGCCGCCGGCACGCTCCACAGCGAATACATCACCCCCATGGCCCAACTGGAAACCGAGTACCCCAGCGTCCGCTTCGTGTACATGACCGGGCACGTGGACCACTGGGACGACGC
>CAZNSB010000482.1:0-4170 GCA_964575155.1 uncultured Planctomycetaceae bacterium
CATCCAGCAGCCGGGCACCCAGCCGCGCGAAATCGGCAACCTCGACTCTCCCGACAAGTGCGACAATTGCCACGGCGGCTACGACCCTGGCGTGGAGCCGGCACACAACTGGCGCGGCAGCATGATGGCCAACGCCGGGCGCGACCCCATTTTCTGGGCGACGCTTGCTGTCGCCGAGCAGGACTTCGACGGCGCCGGCGACCTGTGCATCCGCTGTCACAGCACCGCGGGGTGGCTGGCCGGGCGGTCCACGCCCACCGACGGCTCGGGGCTCGCCGCCGGAGACGCCGACGGGGTCGACTGCGACTTCTGCCACAAGATGACCAATCCGGACAACTCCGAGCACCTCGGCGAGCAACGCCATCCCTTTGTGGCCAACGACGGCGGGGACCCCGCGCAAGGCTACTACGGCAGCGGGATGTACGTGATGTGGGGGCGCAGCGAGAAGCTCGGCCCGTACGCCGACGCCAAGGCGAAGCATCAGTCCTTGCCCTCGCAGTTTCATCGATCGCGCGACTACTGCGGAACGTGCCACGACGTGTCCAACCCCGCCGTCGGCGACCTGGCGCACAACAACGGCGCCCAGGTCCCCTTGGAGCCGGGGACGTTCAGCGGAGAGCCAGGCGCGGCGGTGACGTTCAAGGCGGCGTTCAGAAACTTCCCGTACGCCTACGGCGTCGTCGAACGGACCTTTAGCGAGCACTGCGCCGGCGCGCTGTCGCAGACGGAGGTGTCGAAGTACTCCACCCTCCCGGCCGAGCTCCGCGCCGGGGCGATCCGCGCCGCCTACGAGAGCGCCATCGCCGGCGGGACCGGCGGCAACTACGCCGACGGCACCGGGCGGAAGTTCACCTGCCAGACCTGCCACATGCCCCCCGTGACTGGGCAGGGGTGCAACAAGAACCCGCCCGTGCGGAAGGACCTGCCGCTCCACGACATGACCGGGGGCAACTACTGGATGCCCGACGCAATCAAGTACCTCAACACCCAGGGGAAGCTCCGCCTCGGCGGCGGGCTGAGCGCCACGCAGCTGGCGGCGCTGACCGACGGAAAGGCCCGAGCCAAGAAGCAGCTCCGCGAGGCCGTTTCGCTGACCCTCACCGGCAACACGCTGAAGATCGTCAACCTGACCGGCCACAAGGTCATCTCCGGGTATCCGGAGGGCCGGCGAATGTGGCTGCGCGTGACCTGGCGCGATGCCCAGGGCGCGCTGCTGCGCCAGGACGGCGCGTACGGGTCGATGACCGTCACCCTCGACGGGCAGCCCCGGCGGGTCGAGACCCTTCTGGACCTCGCCGGCACGAACACCAGGATCTACGAGGCCCACTACGCCATGACCCAGGAATGGGCAGCTCAGCTCCGCAACCTGGGCTACGCGGCGGACATGGCCCTGAGCTACAACCGCATCACCGGACAGGTTGAACTGAGCCTGGGCCAACTGGCCGCCCAGGCGCCGGGCACCCACCGCGAGACCTTCCACTTCGTGCTGAACAACCACGTCGCCAAGGACAACCGGATCCCGCCGTACAGGATGAGCTACAGGGAAGCGCGCATCCGAAACTGCCTGCCCGTCCCAGCCGACCAGTACGGCAACCCCGACGCCAACGGCGTGTACGATCACTGGAACACGTTCACCCTCAGCCCGCCCCCGGGCGCGATGTCCGCCACGATCGAGATGCTGTACCAGCCCACAAGCTGGGAGTACATCCAGTTCCTGTACCTGGCCAACAAGCGCCAGAACACGTTCCTGGCCAACGAGGGGGTCTACCTGCTGGAGGCTTGGCTGGCGACCGGCATGGCCGCTCCGTACACCATGGCCTCGACGACGTGGACCCGGAAGCCCGGCGACGCCAACGCCGACGGCAACGTCGACGTCATCGACCTGGCGATCCTGGCCAACAACTTCGGCCAGCCGGGGGATTACGAAAAAGGCGACTTCAACGGCGACGGCGTGGTTGACGTGCTGGACCTGACCATCCTGGCCAATAACTTCGGCCGCGCCAACTGACCCGCCTACGCCGGACGCCACTTGCGCCACTGGGGTTGCCTGCGAACTCGCACTCAACAACCCGCCGGAAAACCCCACAACCGGGGACGCGCCCCAATGCCATTAGGACAAGCGAATCCCCTTGGCTTTTCGGGAGCCCGAAGGGCTCCGATTCATCAGCCCCGGGCAACGCCCGGGGAAGGCTGCGGCGGTGCCATGGCGGCCGCTGTCCGCCGCCATGTCGGCCCCCATGAATCCGCCCCCAATGCGAAGCTTGCACCAAGCATCCCCACAGGTTAATGTAACCTCCCGCCGGAGAAACGGAGAAACCGGGACTAATCGGGACAACCGGGACGGTTATATTTTTTGCCCAGGTACGCGCCGTGCGGGCGAGCCAGGTAGGGCGAGCAACTCGGTTGCTCGCGCGCAGAAAAAGGGGTCAGGAACCTTTTCTCGGGCGCCCCGCCCGGCGCGACCTTTCGGCCGTTCCGATCAGGCGGGAGTAGCCGCATTTCCTTCTGGCCACCGCCTTGCCGACGGATTAGCATACTCCTATGCAACGGCGGCAGATATCCTTCGCCGGCGCCCGAAAGGGCGGGAAAAGGTTCCTGACCCCTTTTTCTTTTTCCCCCGCCGGCGCCCCGGTACAATGGTGCCATCGGGGCTGGGGCCGGGGCCCCGAAGACATTGACCCACTAGCTGGGGAATCCTGGACAAGAGCATGCGAATACTAGGAAAACGGCGTACTGAGCAGACGAGGGGAGAGAGACCGGAAACGGCGCGACGGCCCCAGGCAGTCCTTTCGGCCCTTCTTGCCGCTTGCCTAGGTCTAGGGCCACTAGGTTGCAGCGATGGAGAACAGGATGACACGTACCTGCACCTTCCCGCGAGCACCACGAACTCCGAGCTTGCGCGGGCGATCCGCGATCATCCCGGTATTGCCCACCTGAACTTGGACGGTTGCAGGAGGGTAACGGACCTGTCACCTCTGTCTGGGCTGACGGGCCTCACCAGGCTCCACCTGCCCGTCTGCGAGAACGTGACGGATCTGTCGCCACTCGCAGGTCTCACGAAACTGACATACCTGGACCTGTCATTCTGCGCCAAGATCAGCGACATCTCGCCCCTGGCTTCGCTGACAGAGTTGGACGAACTCAATCTCGACTATTGCGAGAAGGTCACGGACCTCTCGCTCTTGAGAGAGATGACGAGGCTCACTCACCTTTCGCTACCTCCCTCCACGACGGACGAGCAGCTTGCCGCTGTCGCCGCTGATCACCCCGCACTCACCATGCTCGGCCTGCATGACTGCACGAGAATCACGGATTTGTCCCCGGTTGCATCGCTGAAGCGTCTGACTGGCCTGTACCTTTCGGGACGGCACAAGATCAAAGACCTGTCCCCGCTGAGGAAACTGGCCCGTCTCCGCGAGTTGAGCCTTGGACAAGCCCCGGAAGTCACCGACCTGACGCCGCTGATGGAGCTAACGCATCTCAGAAGCCTTTGGCTGTCTGGGTGCGACAAGGTAAGCAAGGAGGAGTTCCAGAAGCTTCGCGAATCCATCCCCGAGTGTTTCTGGCACCGGTACTGACTGCATATCATTCGGGGTCCCGGGGGGGGGGGCCGGGAAGTTCCGAAAGGTGTGCTGGCCCAGGTGTCCCGTGCAAAGGTGCGGTGTTCCAGCAGGTGGAAGTCCTGGCCCGGCGCGACGGCCAGGGCCTCCGCGGCTCCCGTCCCACGCTCTTGCGGCCATGCGGCAGTAAGGGGATAATCAGGGCAGGGAAAGCCTCGCCATGACCCGCCGACGGAAAGCGCTGCTCGTCGCGCTCGCCCTGCTGCTGATGGTAGGGTGCGACCAGAACGAGCAGAAGCCCTCGGGATCGAGCCAGGTGGTATCAGGGGTCAGGAACCTTTTCTCGGGCGCCCCGCCCGGCGCGACCTTTCGGCCGTTCCGATCAGGCGGGAGTAGCCGCATTTCCTTCTGGCCACCGCCTTACCGACGGATTAGCATACTCCTATGCAACGGTGGCAGATATCCTTCGCTGGCGCCCGAAAGGGCGGGAAAAGGTTCCTGACCCCTTTTTCGGCCTCTCAAAGAGTTCAAGGACAGGCTGTTCGACGCGGTTAATACTACAACGCTACAAAGGCTCAAGAAGACTCAGGCGGCCAGCCGATGGCGCCTT
>CAZNSB010000483.1:0-4170 GCA_964575155.1 uncultured Planctomycetaceae bacterium
GACCAGACCGAGCTGCTCCAGGAAGTGCTGGAGTTGACCGACCTGAAGGCTGGCGACATCATGGTGCCGCGCGTGGACGTGGTGGCGTGCGAGGCGACGGCCTCGCCCGGGGTGCTGCTGGAGTTGATCCGGCACAAGCAGTTGACCAAGATTCCGCTATACGAAAGCGACCTGGATCACGTGATGGGCGTGGTGTACGCCAAGCGGCTGCTGGCGGCCAAGAAGGGCACCAGCGTGCGCGAGATGGCCACGGCGGTGCAGTTCGTCCCCGAATCGGCCCCGCTGGAGCGGGTGTTGATGCAGCTTCGCGCCGCCCGCAGCCAGTTGGCCATCGTGGTGGATGAGTACGGCGGCACCGCCGGGCTGATCACGCTGGAGGACATCCTCGAGGAGATAGTCGGCGACATTGCCGACGCCCGCGAGCCCCGCCACGGGCCCCCCGTCAAGCAGGTCGCCCCGGCCGAGTGGCTGGTGGACGGAAACCTACCCATCCACGAATGGGCCGAGGCCTTTCCGACCGAACTGACGGGGGCGCGCTTCTCCACCGTGGGCGGGTTCGTGATCTCCCTGCTCCAGCAGGTGCCGGGCGTGGGTCTGACGGCCGAGTATCACAACCTCACCTTCACCGTCGAGGCCGTGCGGCGCAGACGCATCACGCTGTTGCGGGTCGAGCTGCGGGAGGTGCGGCCATGATCGCCGCCGCCGCAGTGGAGTTGCTGGCCGGCTGGGCGGCGCTGCTGGCCGGAATGACCCTTTCGTTCCTGTACAGCGGCCTGGAGACGGGGACCTACGCCGTCAACAAGGTCCGGCTGGACCTGCGGGCGGCGTCGGGGGCCCCACCGGCAAGGCGGCTGGCGGCCATGCTCGCCGACCCCGGCAAGCCGCTGGTGGTGGTGCTGATTGGCAACAACCTAGCCAACTACCTGGCCTCGGCCGGGATGGTGCTCATACTCACCGGCCGGGGCTGGCGCAGCCCCCAGTGGTACGCCGTCGCCATCCTCACCCCGCTGATCTTCATCTTCTGCGAGCTGCTCCCCAAGAACCTCTTCCACCGCCACGGCGAGCGGCTGACGTACTTTTTCAGCGGCTTCCTGGAGCTTTCTCGGCGGGTGTTCACGGCGTGCGGGCTGGTGGGGCTCGCCCGGGTGCTGATCCGGTCGATCCTGCGAGCGGCCGGTCGGCCGGCGGGACCGCACGAGAGCCCGCTGGGCTCCGGCGGCGGGCGCATCGCAAGCATCCTCGCCGAGGGCCGCGCCTCCGGCGCCATCACACAGACACAATCCCTCATCGCCGAGCGCGTCGTCCACATCGGGCAGGTCCGCCTCCGCGACGTGATGGTGCCCCTGGAACAGGCCGTGATGGTCGAGCACTCCGTCTCCGCAGAACAGCTCCGTCAACTGCTGGGCGAGCACGGGCACCCGCGCTTCGGCGTGTACGCCGGCAGCAGGGACAACGTCGTGGGCGTGCTGAACGCCTACGACGTGCTGCTGGGCGAGAGCGGCTCGCCCCCCGCCGCCCACGTCGCGGCGCCGGTGACCCTCCCCGCCCACGCCGGCGTGATCGAGGCCCTGGTGACGCTCCAGCGGCAGCGCAGCGGCATCGCCTTCGTCCTCAACGACCCAGGCCGCTGCGTCGGGCTCGTCACCATCAAGGACCTCGTCGAGGAGATCGTCGGGGAGCTTCAGGAATGGTGAAGCAGCCGCCAGCCGCCGGCCACCAGCCACCAGCCACCAGCGACCAGACGGAGCTTGTGCCTGGTGCCTGGTGCCTGGTGGCTGGTGGCTGGTGCCTGGTGCCTGGTGGCTAGTGGCCGGTGGCTGGTGCCTGGTGGCTATTCGCTCTCCCTGTCCGCGTGGACGATCAGCTTCCTGCAGACGGCGTCCTCGAAACGCTTGGCGGTGAGGGTCTTTCCGCGCGTCCGGCCGTTGGTCAGGATGCTGAAGACCAGGGCGGGCCTGCCCTTGAGGTCGAGGACGTACCCGCTCAGGGCGCTTGCCCCGGCGAGCGAGCCGGTCTTTCCGAGCACCCGCCCGCGACAGCGGGGGAGCCTGCGGGCCATGGACCCGTCCTTGCCGGCGACGGCCAGCGAGTCCACGAACAGCCTCTCTGCGGCCAGCGCCCGCAGCAAGTGGGTGATGGCGGCCGGTGCAACCAGGTTCCGCTTGCTCAGGCCGGAGCCGTCGGAGAGGCGGAACTGCCGGCCGCTCAGCCCGTAGTCCTCGCGGAGGACCTTTCGGGCGACCTCGGCGGCCGACCTCCAGTCGGCCGGCCGGCCGGGCTCGGCGGCGCTGCGGAGGAAGAGGCACTCGGCCATCATGTTCAGGCTCTGCTTGTTGGCCCGGGCGAGGGCGTCCGCCAGCGGCGTGGTCTCCGTCGCCACCAGCCGGAAGCCCTTCGGCGCCCCCGCCGCGTCGCCCGGGGACGTTGACGCCGCGATCTTGCCGGCGATCCGGATGCCGGCGAGGGCGAGCCTCTCGGCCAGGACGCAGCCGAAGACCTTCGGCGGGTGGGTGACGGCGACCGGATAGGGATCGGGCGTGGTCTGCGTCACGGACCCGGCGAGCAGCACGCCCGCCCCCGACGCATCGAACCGGCAGGACCAGAGATGCCTCTTGCCCACCTTCACCTTGTTGTCCACGCGGAGGAACCGGGTGAGGGGGCAGAGGACGGGGACGGCGTGCTTCTTGCGGACTCGGAAGCGGACGTCGAGGCAGTTGTCGTTGAAGTTCGCCCCCGCCGCGGGGGCGGCGTACCAGCGCTGAAGCTGACGTTTCGGCCAGTCCGGGTGGACGTGCGGCGGGCGGAAGATGCCGGCGCGGATCACGAGGTCGCCTTCGACTTCGCGAATCCCGGCGGCCTGCAGGGCTCCGGCCCATCGGTCGAAGGCGGCGTAGACGGACTCATTCCGCGCCGACGCCAGCCGGGCGTCCCCCGTGGTCGGGTCGCCGTCCCCGAAGACGACCAGGTCGGCCCCGACCAGCCCCACGCGGGTCCGGAACTGGAAATCCCTCCCCAGACGCGTCAGGGCCACCGCCGCGGTGAGGATCTTCTGGTTGCTGGCGGGGATCATTCGCCGGTCGGCGCGGACGTCGTAGAGCACCTCCCCGTCGGCCAGCCGGACCACGTGCAGGCCCACACGGGCCCTGGTCTCGGAGCGGAACTTCGCGACCAGGTCGCCGATGGACTCGGTCTTCGCAGGCCTCGTCCCCGCGGCGCCGGAGGACGCCAGGACACAGGCCAGAAGAACCGGCTTGCCAAACCGCCTGAAGCATCTATGACTGCTCATTGCCGGGTCAGTCTTCCCTCAGCGCCGCCCGAGGTTTCCGGCCGGGGGCGAACCGAGCGTTGCGCGCGCCCGGCCTTCGATTCATTCACTCATCGCCAAAGCAGGTTCCGACGGCGCGGGCGGCGAGGATGAGGGGATCGTCCAGGCCGACGGTATCGATCTTTCCGGCGACGGCGGCGATGGGCACCGAGTCGACCTTCCCGCCCTTGAGGACGACCAGCTCGCCGAACCGCCCCTGCATGACCAGCTCGACGGCATGGTAGGCGAGGATGGTGGCCAGGATGCGGTCGAAGGGCGTGGGCGTCCCGCCGCGCTGAATGTGCCCCAGCACGATGGAGCGACTCTCCAGGCCGGTGCGGTCCTCGATCTCGCCGGCGACGTACTTGGCCACCCCGCCCAGGCGAATCGGGTCCGGGGAGGCCTCGTCCACGTGGTCCACGATCATCTTTTCCCCGGCCGGGTGCGCGCCCTCGCCGGCGACGACGATCGTGAAGCGCTTCCCGACCCGGGAGCGCTCGACACACCGAGCCGCCACCTTCTCCACGTCGAAGGGGATCTCCGGGATGAGGATCACGTCGGCGCCCGAGGCCATTCCCGCCCGCAGCGCCAGCCAGCCGGCGTATCGGCCCATGGTCTCCACCACCATCACGCGGTGGTGGCTGGAGGCGGTGGTGTGGACCTTGTCGATGGCCTCGGCGGCGGTGGTGACGGCGGTGTCATGCCCGAACGTCATGTCCGTCTCGGGCAGGTCGTTGTCGATGGTCTTGGGCACGCCGACGATGTTGAGCCCGTGGCGGACGAGGTGGTCGGCCCCGGCCATGGTGCCGTCCCCGCCGATGACCACGAGGGCGTCGAGCTTCCCCTGCCGGCAGTGCTCGATGACC
>CAZNSB010000484.1:0-4169 GCA_964575155.1 uncultured Planctomycetaceae bacterium
GGACATTTCTATTCGGCTCAAACACCGGACATTTCTATTTGGGTTTGACAGCTTTTGTGCACGGACCTTGTCGTTTTGGATTCCCGGCGGTACACTCGCCGTTGTGTCGTGTTGGAGTTGCAGGTGCCTTTTTTTCGCGCCGTCGGGCTGGGAGATGCGCGCCGGCGGCCGAGAGATCACGCTGATTGCCCTTGGGAAAAACACAGCCGCTGGAGGCATGAAAGCCATGGCACAGCCACTGGCTCGTCGTCCCGTGTACGTCGTCGGCCTCTGCCTGGTGGTGGTGCTGGCGGGAGCCTTCTCGCCGGCGCAGGCCCAGCGGGTGGACGCGGCGATGAAGAAGCTCATGGCCGCGGGTGGGCTGTTTCAGCGCGGGCTGTACGACCTGGCCGGGCAGGAGTACGCCGCGTTCCTGACCGCCTACCCCACCCACAAGGAGGCGACCACGGCGCGGTACGGGCTGGCCATCTGCCGGTACCGCCAGAACAAGTACGCCCAGGCCGCCGCCGCCCTCGCCCAGGTGCTCAAGGACCCCGCCTTCAAGGAGCGGGACGACGCCCTGGCGGTGCTGGGGCACTGCCAGTGGTCCGTGAAGGCCCACGCCAAGGCCCTGGCCAGTTTTGACGAGCTGCTGGCCAAGCATCCGCAGAGCCGGCACGCGGAGGTGGTCTCGCTGAACCGGGCCCAGGTGCTGCACCAACTGGGCAAGACAAAGGAATCGCTGGCCGCCTGCCAGGGGTTCCTGACGAAGTTCCCCAAGAGCATGCGGCTGCCGACGGCGCAGTACTTCCTTGCGTTGGCGCAGGAGGCCCTGAACCAGCACGCCGACGCCGAGGCGACGCTGACCAAGCTGCTGGCGGACTACGCCAACTCGCGGTACGAGCTGGACGCCACGCTCCTGCTGGGCCAGTGCCTGGAAAGCCAGAACAAGCTTGCCGAGGCGACGGCGCAGCTCCGGAAGTTCCTCAAGGCCGCCCCCCCCGACCGGCAGGGCGAGGGCCACTACAACCTCGGCGTGGTGCTGTACAAGTCCGGGAACTACCCCGGGGCCATCGGGGAGCTTTCCACCGTGGTGACGAAGCACGCCAAGTCGCGGCACGCGGCGCCGGGTCGGCTTCAGTTGGGGCTGGCGCAACTGGCGGCGGGGAAGCCCGCCGAGGCCCGCAAGACCCTCCAGGCCGTCGTCCAGAGCGACCCGTCGCGGGCGAGCGCGGCGAAGTACCGCCTCGCCGAGTGCGACCGTGCGGAGAAGAAGTACGCCTCGGCCCGGGCGATCCTGGACGCCCTCGCCGCCCAGGCCCCCCCGCCGGCGAACCTGGAGGAGATCACCTTCGACCGCGCCCTGTGCGCATCGGCCCTGAACCGGTTCGACCAGGCCGCCAAGGAGTTCGCCGCCTTCCGCACCAAATACCCCAAGAGCGCGCACCTCCCCGAGGCGACGTACCGGCTGGCGTTCAGCCTGCACAAGCTCAAGCGGTACGCCGAGAGCCTTCCGCTCTGCCAGAAGGCAGCCGCCGAGGCCTCGCCGTTCAAGGACGCCCTGGCCGAGCTGCTGGCCGAAAACCTGTTCCTCATGGGCAAGTACCCCGAGGCCGAGAAGGCCTTCGCCAACCTCGCCAAGTCGGCAAAGACCGCCGACCGGAAGCTGTGGATCAACTTCCGCCTGGGGCACTGCGCCCACGCCGCCGAGGACTACCCCAAGGCGATCGGCCTGCTGACGGCGGTCTCGGGCAATCCCAAGGCCGCCCGCGACGAGGAGCTGAGCAACGCCCTGTACCTGCTGGGCGACGCGCAACTGAAGACGGGCAAGCACGCGGTGGCGGCGGCGACCCTGGCGCGGTTCCTGCAAACCGCCAAGCAGAACCGGCTGGAGGCGCAGTTCAAGCTGGGGCTGGCCCAGCTCGGCAGCGGGCAGCCGGCCGCCGCCGAGAGACACTTCCTCGCCGTCATGAACTCCGGCGCGGACTCGCCCAGCGTGCTGAAGGCCACCCTCCTGTACGGGCAGTTGGCGTACAAGAACAAGCAGCCCGCCAAGGCGGCCGCCGCCCTGAACAAGGTCGTCGCCGCGAAGGCCCCGGGCGAGCTGACGGCGCCGGCGCTTCGGCTGCTGGCGTGGATCGACTTCGACGCCGGGAAGTACGAACAGGCCGCCCAACGCTACGGGCAGATGATCCAGAAGTTCCCCAAGCACGAGATGGTTCCGGAAGCGGCCTTCCAGCAGGCGGTCGCCCTGCGGGAGGCCGGCCAGACCGCCCCGGCGCTGGCGGCGTTCCAGGCGTTCCTGACCGCCCACCCCTCCGACAAGCGGGCCGACGAGGCCAAGTACCTGGTGGGCAGTTGCCTGGCGAGGCTCGGCCAGCACAAGCAGGCGGTCGGGAGCCTCGGCGTCCTGGCGGGCAACAAGGCCACGGTCAGCGACTCGATCCTGTACGAGCTGGCGTGGTCGCAGCGGTCGGTCAAGGACAACAAGGCCGCCGCCGCGACGTACCGGAGGCTCCTGGCGGAGTTTCCCAAGAGCGAGCTTCTCACCCCCGCCCGCGCCGGGCTGGGCGACCTGCTGTACCAGGACAAGAAGTACAGCGAGGCGGCCAAGCTGCTGGAGCAGGTCATCGCCGCCAAGGCCGAGCCCAAGATCATGTCCGTCGCCACGTATCAGCTCGGGTGGTGCTACGCCAAGCTCGATCAGCCCCAGAAGGCCGCCGGCGTCTTCGGCAGCTTCGCCGCCCAATACCCCAAGGACGAGCTGGCCCCCTCGGCCTTGTACCAGGCCGGCGAGGCGTACCTTCTCCAGGAGAAGTACCCCGAGGCCCAGCAGCACTTCTCTCAGTTCCTCACCAAGTATGCCTCCCACGCGGACGCTCCCGTGTCCGCCCTGAAGCTGGGCGAGGCCCAGAACGCCGCCGGCGAGTACGCCAAGGCCGCGGTCACCTTCAAGGAGTACCTGACCAAGTTCTCCAAGCACAAGTACGTCTACCTGGCCGAGTTCGGCATGGGGTGGGCGATGGAGAACACCAAGAAGTACGCCGAGGCCCGGCAGTGGTACGAGAAGGTCATCGCCAAGCACAACGGTCCGACGGCGGCCAAGGCGCAGTTTCAGATCGGGGAGACCCACTTCGCGGAGAAGAAGTACGACCAGGCCGCCAAGGCCCTGCTGACGGTCACCGCGGTGTACGCCTACCCGGAGTGGTCGGCCCGGGCGCTGTACGAGGCGGGGAGGGTCTTCGAGGAGACCAAGGACGTTGATCGGGCCAGGAAGCAGTACGCCGAGTGCCTGAAGAAATACAAGGACAGGCCAGAGGCCGCGTTGGCCCAGAAGCGGCTGGCGGCGCTGGGCCCGGGTTCGTAGCGTTGCCTGCGGCTCCCGGCCGTGCGGGTGCCACGGCTGCGTCGTGTGCAGCCGTGCGGGCCCCGGGGCGCCGGAAGCCGCGTGAGACAGGAGACCTTCGGTGAGACAGCGGGCAGGAACGCTTCGAGGCGTGCCGGTGTGGATGATCGTGGCGACGGCCGTCGCCGCGGGCGGAGCCGCGGTGTCGCTGGCCCAACCGGCCGGGCCGGGGGCCGCCCCGGCCGCGCCCGCCCCGGGCGCAGAGCCGGTGGACACGGAGGAGGAAAAGACCCCGGAGATGTCCATGCTGGAGCTGCTGCTGATGGGCAAGTGGTTCATGGTGCCCATCGGGCTGTGCAGCCTGATGGGGCTGACGATCATCATCGAGCGGCTGATCGCGCTTCGTCACGGGAAGATCATCCCGCGGGGGTACATCGAGGAGCTGAAGGGGGTGCTGCGGCACACGGTGGAGGACCGCCAGGCGGGTCTGGACTACTGCCGGACGCGCGACTGCCCGATCGGGCGCGTCGCCGCCGCGGGCATCCGCAAGCTGCACCGCGACGAGGAGTCGGTCGAGCAGGCCATCGAGGACGCCGGGGTCAACGAGGTCTCCAAGCTGCGGCGGAACCTGCGGCTGCTGTACGGGGTGGCGGCGGTGGCGCCCATGCTGGGGCTGCTGGGCACCGTCTGGGGCATGATCGAGGCCTTCCAGGTCGCCGCCGCAAAGGGCCTCGGGCGGGCCGAGGCCCTCGCCACCGGCATCTACAAGGCCCTCGTCACCACCTTCGCCGGGCTGTGCGTGGCCATCCCCGTGCTGATCTTCTACTACTACTTCCAGGGCAAG
>CAZNSB010000485.1:0-4169 GCA_964575155.1 uncultured Planctomycetaceae bacterium
GGAGAAGGCGAAGGCCTACGCCAAGGCCGAGTTGAACTGCCGTGGCGTGTACTACCCAGTTGGCATCGGACCCAAGGGGATTGAAACCACCAGGGGGGGCACCTATGACAGGAAGGGAGACTCCAGCCCGGGCCTGTTCTGCGGCCAGAAGAGCAACGCGGCGTACTGCCTGGTGAACATTGCCGCCCGTTGGCAGTACACCCACGACAAGGCGTACGCGAAGAGGCTCTACCCCTTCGTCCGCGAAGTCGCGACCTTCTGGGAGGACTACCTGAAGTGGGATGATGCCGGCAGCCGCTACGTCATCGCGAATGACGCGGTGCACGAGAACACATTCGGAGACTTCAACCCCATTGTGTCCCTGGCGCTGGTTCGATGCGCCATGGAGACGGCCATGGACATGAGCAAGGGACTGGGGATTGACCAAGCCCGGCATGAGAAGTGGCGCCATGTCCTTAAGCACCTCAGCGGCTTCGCCACGCAGGAGATGGACGGCAAGACCGTGTTCCGCTATACCGAACGCGGCACGCCGTGGTGGCGGAACAACACGCTGGGCATCCAGCACATCTATCCGGCCGGGGCGATCGGGCTGGACAGCGAGCCAAAGATGCTCCAGATCAGCCGCAACACGATCGAGGTCATGGGCCGCTGGGTGGACAACAACGGCTCGAACAGTTTCTTCCCCGCCGCTGTGCGCGTGGGGTACGATCCCAAGGCCATCCTGAGGCAACTGCACAAGTACGTTGCCCGGCACTGCCAGCCCAACGGCTTTGCCGCGCACAATCCCCACGGCATCGAGAACTGCTCCACCGTGCCCAACACGATCAACATGATGCTGTGTATGGGGCACCAGAACGTGCTGCGCGTCTTCGGCCTTTGGCCGAGGGATCGCCGCGCACGCTTCGCGGGCATCCGGGCGGAGGGCGCGTTCCTGGTCTCCAGCGAACTCGTCGACGGACAGGTCCGCTACGTGATGATCCGCAGCGAGCGCGGCCGACCGTGTGCGCTGGTCAACCCCTGGGGCAGCAAGGCTGTCGTGCTCCACCGCAGCAACAAGCAGTCCGAGACGCTTCGCGGCAAGCGGCTGGAGTTCGCGACGTCCGTCGGCGAGAAGGTCCTGCTTGGCCCGGCAGGTACGAGCGCGGCCGAACTGCACAACTGAGGTGCCCCCCGAAACCTGATCCAGTTCTGAATGAGAGTCCTCTAGGGCATAATGGCCCTGGAAAGGACTCGAAGCCATGAAGAGGTACCGTCCGGAGCAGATTGTGGAAAAGTTGCGTCAGCGGTGCGGGATCGCCATGACCACCCATCCCGAGGTGAAGGACACGGCAACCGAACTCCGCACCCGCACCCGGAAGATGCTGCGGAACCCGACCCCTACGAAGCCCCTCAGCACTGAGCGGCCGGATTCCTGACGGCAGCGATCCCTGTCGCATACCCTCAGGGCTCGGTGGTTGTCCGACGCCATGCCGCCCTCCCCCGGCGGAGCAGGCGAGACAAAGTTCTCATCCGCGTCAACGCAGGGGGCGATACCAAGAACGGTGCCGCAAGCCTCTGTATTGACGTGACCTGGAATGGCGTCCCCATGAGGTGCTGCGACAATGAGCCTCACCCCCGTTGCGTTTCAGAGTTGAATCCGCACACCAAAATCGGCGGTCTCATGGGGTGTGACGGGGCCTGAAAACCTCTCTCACGGCATCATAAGCGCTGATGGACGGCACTGCGCCCGCATTCAGAATTCCGTGGGGTCACCCCCCGTGAGGGTTCAAGCCCCCCCTTCGGCACCACGAAGTACTTGCTTTTAAAGGAGTTACGTCACTCCTCCCGGTACGGGCTGCTTCGGGGGCAGGCGGGGGATGTTGCCGGATTGCCGGCTCTCTGCCTTCCTTGCGACCCGCGACGAACCATTGGCTCGCCAAGGCCGAAGGAGCAGCCCCATGGCGGGTGAACTGGCGTTTACGTCATCGGCAGGCTGAGTACGGCCGCCGCTTGACTGTCGGGAATGCACCTCCTGCAAGGACCGACAACCGGGTTGCACGTTCGAGTCCCTTCGCCCTCGCCGTTGCAGTGCTTGGCGGGCCAATCGCTTGGACGGTTGGCCCGTTTCGCGCGGTGCCCGGCAGGACCTCCTGTAACGGCGATAGGCGGTCGTCGCCGAAGACGTGCTTGACAAGCCCACCGGCGGCAAGGTTTAATCCGTGTTCCGTATCCGCCCCGTCCGAGGCGGGAACGGTAGCGGACGATCTGACCCTGCACCACGGTCCCCGGGCGGGAAGGTGCCATGCCCCACGCACGATGCGGCATCGCTGTCGCCGGCTGCTGGACGTGCGATTACATCTTCATTTGCGACCGATGGCCCGGCGAAGAGACCCTCGCCAACATCGTGGCCGAAGACCGCGGGACAGGCGGGGCGGCGTACAACTGCCTCCTGGACCTTGCGAAGTTCGGCCCGCCGGAGGGCGGCGTTTCCATCCCCCTGGTGGGCCTCGGCGTCGTCGGCGAAGACTCCGACGGCGAGCGCGTCCGCGCCGACTGCCGCGCCTACGGTGTTGACGTCACGGCGCTCGGCACCACTGCCGAGATGCCCACCTCGTACACGAACGTGATCGTCGTCCAGGGTACCGGCCGGCGGACGTTCTTCCACAACCAGGGGTCCAACGCCCTGTTCGGCCCGGAACACATCCCGGTCGAGCGCCTCGGCGTCCGGCTCGTCCACTTCGCGTACCTGCTGCAGATGGACCGCATGGACGCCCCGGAGCCGGCCTTCGGCACGGTGGCGGCGCGGGTTCTGGCGCGGTTGCGGGAGGCTGGCATCCAGACCTCCATTGACGTCATCACCGAAGACAGCGACCGGTACCCCCGGGTGGTCCACCCGGCCCTTCCCCACACCGATTACGCCATCCTGAACGAACTGGAAGCCGGCCGCACCACGGGCCACGACCTTCGGCCCGGCGGTGTCCCCGACCCGCAGGCCATCCGGGCCTCGGCCGAGGCCCTGCTCGCCCTGGGGGTGCAGCGGCTGGTGTGCATCCACATGCCCGAGGGCGCGTATGCGCGGGCCGCCGACGGACCGGAGATCTGGCAGCCCGCCCTGGCCCTGCCGGACGGCTACATCCAGGCGACCACGGGCGCGGGCGACGTGTTCTGCGCCGGGCTCCTCCTGAGCATCCACGAGGGGTGGGACCTCGACCGCGGTCTGAGGCTGGCGGTGTGCGCCGCGGCCCGGTGCCTCTCCCGGCCGGGGTGCACGGAGGCCTGCACCACGCTGGACGACACGCTCGCGCTGGCCGAGCGGTACGACGAGCAGCCGGCGGTCATGTAGCCGCCGGGCCCGTGCCCATCCGAACCTGACGAGAAAGGACGCGACCGATGCTGGCAGCCCACCTGGCCATTCCTGTCTGGGACACGGTGATCGTGGTCGGCTATCTCGTGGGGATCATGACCATCGGCATCCTCGTGGGGTACAAGAAGCGGGCGTCGAGCCAGGAGTTCTTCCTGGCGGGCAAATCGCTGCGCTGGCCGATAATCGGCGCGGCGTTGTTTACCGCGAACATCTCCACGATTCATCTGGTGGGACTGGCAGCGGACGGGTACCGCATCGGCCTGGTGGTGGGCAACTTTGAGTGGATGGCCTCCTTTACGCTGATCATCCTCGGGTTGGTCTTCGCCCCGTTCTACTTCCGCAGCAAGATTCGGACGCTGCCGGAATTCCTGGAGAAGCGCTACAGCCCAACCGCCCGCCTGATCCTGGCGTTCATCGCCATTCTCGGGGCCCTGCTGATTCATATCGGGATCAGTCTGTACGCAGGGGCCAAGGTACTGGAGGAGTTCTTCGGGTTCAACGTGTATCTCTCGATTATCGGGATTGCCGCCATTACCGCGATTTACACGATCATCGGCGGGCTCAAGGCCGTCGTGGTCACCGATGCCATCCAGGCGGTGCTGCTGCTGCTCGGCGCGGCCATGCTGACCATCCTCGGCGTGGTCCACCTTCCGGACGTCGGCATCGAGTCGTTGGCGGAGTTGCGCGAAGCCACCAAGCCGCAGCAGATGAGCATGATCCATCCGCTGACGACCGCCGACGGAGCCCTCAGCGAGTATAGCTGGCTGACCGTCATGTTCGGCTACTTCGTGCTCGGCATCTGGTACTGGTGCACCGACCAGACGAT
>CAZNSB010000486.1:0-4168 GCA_964575155.1 uncultured Planctomycetaceae bacterium
GGGATACCCCGTGTCGCCGATGAGCACCTGCCGTCCCAGGACGTGCAGCAGCAACTGGCTGGCGGCGAAGACCTTCGCGCTGCCGGTCATGTCGTAGACCACGTCCGCCATTCTCCCGCCCGTGATCTCCCCGACGGCCTCGACCGCCTCGTCCACGCCCATCGTCAGCCCGTGCGTCGCCCCGTGGCCGGCGGCCATCTCGACGCGGGCCGCCACCGGGTCGATCGCCGTCAACGTCCGCGGCCCCAGCAGCGCCACGAACTGCACCGCCAGTTGCCCCAGCGGCCCCAGCCCGACGACGACCACGTCCTCGCCGAGGGCCTGCCCCGCCCGGCGGACGCCCATCTGCACGATGCGCCCGAGGATCGCCCACGCCGCGTCCCGGTCGCTCACGCCATCCGGAACCGGACGGAACCCCGAGCCCGGGTCGTCCTCGGAAGCAACCACGTACTGCCCGTGGCTGTTGGCGCTGACCAGGTGGTCGCCGACCTTCCAGATCTTGCAGCCCGGCCCGCACGCGGCCACGACCCCGACGTGGCTGTACCCGGCCGGGGCCGGATAGCTGACCTTCCAGCGGCTGCTTGGCTCGAACCGCCGGCCGTAGAGGATCGTCTCTGTCCCCGTCGAGATCAGGCTCCAGGTCGCCCGCACCAGCACCTCCCCGGGCCCCGGGCCGCGCACCGGCTGGGTCCGCAGCTCCGCCTGCTCCTTGTCAGTAAACATAACCACTTCTGATTTCGTCGGATATGTCACGGTCGCTCCCTGGACGCCCCCTCAGCCGGCATCTCCCGCATCACCTTCCGCCGACGACCGCCGTCGGCCGGTCTGACGATTCTATCGCGCACGCCCGGACCGGCAAGCGCCTTCTCCGCCCGGCACGCGCCGCCGAGGCGGGCACGATGACCCCCGCCGCGTCCGCCACCGCGGAATGCAAACTTGACACGGCCGCCGCTTGCGTTGACAAAACCTGCCCGCGCATCGTCCGCCAGGGGCGGCAAGGCGCGTGCGTTCCCGCGCCGTCGAGATGTTCCAGGAGTGCCGTACCATCGCCGCCACGCCCGAGACCAGTGTAAGACCACCCCGCCACGCCGTACACCCCCGGAGGAGGAGTTCGTAGGTCGTAGGTCCGGCACCTGCCCGCCCTGCCCCTGCCTGCCTGCGGCAAGCAGGCAGGTGCGGTGGGCAGGCGGCCGACCTGCCTGCTCCCTACGCTGGTTGACTGTTGGAGCGGGCCGGGTATACATTGCGGCCACGTTGGATCAGCCCTTCGGAAAGGCGGTGGGCGCATGCGACACTATAAACTTGTCCTGTTGCTGGGTGAGTGCTGCGTCGTCGGGCTCGGCGTTCTTGGGTGCTCCCGGATTGGCAAGCCCTCTGGACCCGCCAAGGCTGCTGACTGTGACGCCGACTACGTCCTTGCGTTGTCAGCCGCCAACGAGTTCTTCGAGGCATGGCGAGGTCGCAACCCGGAGAAAGGTATCGCTCGACTGTCTCCGAGACTGCTGCAAAGCGAACCCCGGGATGCTTGGTTTCAGGCAATCGTGGGTTGCTCGAATCCCCACCACGCAGCATACGAGATTTGCAGCGGGCGGCGCCTTCCCGATGGTCGATTCGCATTCGACGTAAGGCTCTTTGAGCACTACACCGGCTTCCCTGTCGGGGGAGACGACGTAGGCAAGCTTGAGTCTGTGAAGCTGGTGCAAATCGAACAGGGAGACTGGCGAATTGATGAAGTACCGCAACTCGAGTAGCCCACTCAGGCATGGCATACCTCCCTTTCCTGGCCACTGCCGTGTGGCCGTAGCGATGCCCTCTGGGCCTCGCCACGCCACCCATGGATGGTCTTCTGAGCAGGGCAGTCGAATTGGAGCCCTTCGGGCTCGGAGCAGCCCCGAGCGCGACTTTGTTGACAGCCGCAACGTCCCCATGTGGATTTCGGCCTGGTTCAGACGAGGGCAACCCGTGCACGCCCTCTGGGAGGCCAGGGGCGGGGGCCGCCATGTCGCAGGCCCGTTGACGGGCCTTTGCGCCGAACGGAGTGAGGCGTTTAGCCCCGGCCTTCCAGGCCGGGTGGCCGGTCCGAGGCCCCCCTGGATCAGCCCGCTTCAGCGGGCTTACGTCTTTGCCCCGCAGGGATAAGCTGAACGACAGCTCGTTTCTTGGGAAACCGTCAAGCGGATTCCGGCGGGGCGATTCACGGCACTACATTAAGGGTGGAGGCGCCGTGTTTTCGCGCCGGGCTGCGCCGGGGCGGGGGGGGGATTGACAAGTGCATCGGGTGTAACGCGGAAGAGGCGGGCGGCCGACGGGCGTGACAGCCGGCCGGGGACGGGTAAAGGCCTAATCCGGCCGGTCCTTTAATGGCAAGGACTTATGGCGTTTTTCGCTTCGCGGGTTTTACCAATCAACGGGGCGCGCGTATCTTCGCAAGCCTTTATTGGAAAATGCCTTACGAACGAAAAGGAGGGCGAATCGAGAGGTTGACGTTTTTACTAATCAGCAGGCTGTGGCCTGGCCGGGGGGGTGGTGCAACGGCCTCAGATCCGCGGGTCGTCGGTGGTGGCCTTGCGGGGCGGGACCAGGCGGGGGCGCTGCTTGGCCTTGGAGTAGAGCTTGCTGATGCCCATGGCCAGGGCCAGGACGCATCCCAGGTTGAGCACGGTGTTGGTCATCAGGTAGAGGTAGCGGAACTGGATGCCCGCCAGCGGCCCCAAGGCGAGCCGGTCACACGGGCTGAGCCAACCGCTCAGCCAGCGGCGATACGCCAGGTTCCAGCTCAGGACGATCAGCGGGCCGATGGACAGGCCGAAGAGCAGCCAGATCAGCGCCGCATCCTTCCACTGTCGGCTCTTCAGCAGGATCAGGGCCCCCAGCAGGATCGCCAGGACCATCCCCACCCCGCGGAGCCCAAACAGCCAGTCATCCGACATCTTTCACCGTCCTCGCAGCGCCCGGGGCGGCTCGGGCTCGACAGCCCTCGGCGGCAGGAGACATCCCGCGGGCGTGAGCCGGCCCGGCCACCCGGACGCATACCTCCGACCCTGGTCCACTGGGTTATTCGGCCGGATACGCCGACGGGATGAGTTCCGCGCGACAAGTTTCCGCCCGCCCGCGGTCCGTCAGCGCCCGGGCAGGACCTTCCGGAACGCCTCGACCGCGGCGGCGACGTCCCCGCCGGTCACGCCGAGGTGGGTGACGGCGCGGATGGCTTCCGGGGCGATGGCGAGGACGCGGACGCCGGCGTCCTGGAGCCTTGCGGCGAGGTCGGCGGCCGGCATGGCGGTGACGCGGAAGATGACGATGTTGGTCTGGACGGTCGCCGGATCGAGCTCGACGCCGCCCAGGGGGGCGATTGCCTCGGCGAGGGCCCTGGCGTTGGCGTGGTCGTCGGCGAGGCGGTCTCGATGGTGCCGGAGGGCGTAGAGGGCGCCGGCGGCGATGATGCCCGCCTGGCGCATGCCCCCCCCGAGCATCTTGCGGAAGCGCCGGGCGCGGGCGACGAGATCGGCGCCGCCGGCCAGCGCAGAGCCCACCGGCGCGCCCAGGCCCTTCGAGAAGCACACGCTGACCGAATCGAAATGCCCGGCGTATTCGCCCTCGCCGATGCCCGTCGCCACCGACGCGTTCCACAGCCTGGCGCCGTCCATGTGCATCTTCAGCCCCGCCTCCCGCGCGACCCGCCCGACCTCCGCGATCCGCTCGATCGGCCAGATGCTCCCGCCCCCGCGGTTGTGCGTGTTCTCGATGCAGACCAGCTTCGTCCGCGGGAAGTGGACGTTCTTCGGCCGGAGGGCCAAGCGAACCTGGTCGGCGGTGAAGACGCCCCGCCGGCCCGGCAACGTCCGGCAGGTGACCCCGGAGATCGCCGCCGGGCCCCCGCTCTCGAAGAAGTAGCTGTGCCCGGTGGCCTCGAGGAGGATCTCGTCTCCGGGCTCGGTGTGGGTTCGGATGGCGACCTGGTTGGTCATGGTCCCGGAGGGCATGTAGACGGCCGCCTCCATTTGCAGGACTTCGGCGGTGCGCCGTTCCAGCTCGATAACGGTGGGGTCGTCGCCGAGGACGTCGTCGCCGACCTCGGCGGACGCCATCGCCCGGCGCATCGGGGGCGTGGGCTGCGTGACCGTGTCGCTGCGAAGGTCGATCATGGGTGGTCCCGTCTCTGCGGAAT
>CAZNSB010000487.1:0-2292 GCA_964575155.1 uncultured Planctomycetaceae bacterium
GCGACAGAGATCCTTTGAGGTGCTGCCCGCGCTTCGCGTGGGAGGGGAGTCCCTTCGGAAATCCCTTCGGCTGATCACCGCGGCGTGGATGGTCGGGGTGGTGTGGATGTCGTGCATCTCCGGCAGCCAGATGACCCTGTTCGGGGAGCTGCTGGGCTTCTCGAACCGCGACTTCGGCTGGCTGTCGGCGATCGCGTGGGCGGCGTACCTGGGGCAACTGATCTCGGCGATCCTCATCGAGCGGACGGGCCTGCGGAAGGTGCAGTTCCTGGTCTTCGCGACGGTTCACCGGCTGATCTGGCTGCTGATCGCGGCGGTGCCGCTGGTCTTCGGCGCGGGGCGCGGGGGCGTGCGGGCGTTCCTGATCATCTACGCCGTGGGGGCGGTGCTGGCGCACATGGCCATGCCGCCCTGGCAGAACTGGATGGGCGACCTCATTCCCCGCCGCATCCGCGGGCGGTACTTCGCCACCCGCCGGACATGGGCCACGCCGGTCAAGATCGTCGTCGTCGTCGGCGCCGGGCTGCTGCTGGACGCGGTCACCCGCGACCTGCCCCCCGGCACGCCGATCACCATGCAGACCCAGCCCTACCTCATGCCGACCATCTGCGCGCTGTTCGCCTTGGGGGCGATCTTCGGCACCGTCGACGTCCTGTTCTTCCTGCGCATGCGAGAGATCGTCTCGCCCCCGCTGGTGGACCGCCCCCGGCGGCCCCGACGGCATCCCCTCGTCGCCGCCGCGAAGGCCGTCGCCGAACCCTTCCAGGCCGTCGTCGAGGCCGTGCGCGACCGCGGGTTCATCTTCTACGCCCTGTTCGGGGCGAGCGTCGCCTTCGCCATGACGGTGGGCGCGCAGTTCTTCTGGCGGAACGCGCTGCGGAACCTGGGGTACAGCAAGCTGGGCGCGAACGTGATCTTCATGGTTTGCGGCCCGGTGAGCGCCTTGGTGGTTGTGCGGCTTTGGGGCCGGCTGATCGACGTGTGGGGCCGGCGCCCGGTG
Source organism: uncultured Planctomycetaceae bacterium (assembly GCA_964575155.1). Classification (GTDB taxonomy): domain Bacteria; phylum Planctomycetota; class Phycisphaerae; order SM23-33; family SM23-33; genus CAZNSB01. The sequence goes on from CAZNSB010000487.1 coordinate 1,001, forward strand.
CTGATGCTGTGCCTCATCGGGACCGTCTTCAGCCCGCTGCCGTGGTTCCTCGTCCCCACCGGGTCGGACAAGCTGTGGATCGCCTACGCCATGGGAGCGGCCTCCTGCCTGTTCGGCGGGGCCATGTGGGCCGGCGTCCAGTTGGGACAGTTCAACGTCCTGCTGGGCTTCTCCGACGGGCGCGGGCGAAGCAAGTACATCGCCGCCGCCGCCGTCTTCAGCGCCATCGGGGGGTTCTCCGGCGGGGTGATCGGCGGCTTCCTGGCCGACCACTTCATCCACCTGCAATACGACCTCAATCCCATCCGCGTCGGGCCTTTCCTCTGGAACAACTGGCACCTGACCTTCCTGCTGTCGATGGTCGCCCGGGCGGCGGCGTTCCTGTGGCTGATCCCCATGCCCGATCCCGGCGCCAAGCGCTTCCGCGACGTGGTCCGCCACATCCGCTTCAACGTCTACTCCAACACCCTCCCGCGCCTCTTCCGCCGCCCCCTCTGGCGGCGGACAAAGAACGGCAGCGCCGCGGCGCGCCCGGGGTGGCCCTGGCGGCTGCTCCGGCGGCGGCGCCGGTCCCGGCGGGAGGCCGCCTGACCGACCGCTTCTCCCTACGCCCCGCCCGAGGTACAATCCGCCCATGACCCTGGAAATCGAGGCCAAGTTCCGCGTGCCCGATCCCGCGGCCATGCGCGAAACGCTTCGCGCCGCCGGCGCCCGCCCCGCCGGGGCCGTCCTCGAACAAAACGCCTATTTCGACACCCCCGACGGGCAACTGCAAAACAGCGACCGCGGGCTGAGGATCCGGATCAACGAAACGCCCGCCGGGCGGCGGACCGTCGTCCTCACCCACAAGGGCCCCCGCCGCGGCGGCGAGCTGAAGGTCCGACCCGAGGCGGAGGTCGCCGTCGAGAGCTTCGAGTCGGCGGCGGCGCTGCTGGAATCCATGGGGTTCCAGCGGCGGCTGTCGTTTCAGAAGAAACGGGAGAGCTACCGGCTGGGCGCGGCGCGGGTCGTCCTGGACGAGCTGCCCCAACTGGGCTTCTTCCTGGAGATCGAGGCCGACGACGAGGACGCCGTCCACCAGGCCCGGCGCCGGCTGGGCCTGGCCGACGAAACGCCCCTCACCGCCCCCTACGTCGCCCTGGTCGCCGAGCACCTCGCCAAGCCCCCCCGGCCCGGCGACGAGCTGAAGTTCTGACCCGGGTCCATCGGCTACCATGCCTGCCCCGCAGGCTGGGTGCCATGCCTGCCCCGCAGGCTGGGTGCCATGCCTGCCCCGCAGGCTGGGTGCCATG
>CAZNSB010000487.1:2392-3817 GCA_964575155.1 uncultured Planctomycetaceae bacterium
CCTGCCCCGCAGGCATGCGGCATACCGGAGAATGTACCGATGACCGTTCCACGGGGGCATCGCAAGCGGTGCAAGCGATACGACGTCGAGGGCCACGCCCATTACCTGACCTTCTCGTGCTTCCAGCGGCAGCGGTTCTTTCTCGGCCGGCGCGCCCCGGGGTGGTTCCTGGCGGCGCTGGAGCAGGCGCGGCGGGCGTGCCCCTTCGATCTCTAGGCCTGGGTCATCATGCCCGAGCACGTTCACCTGCTGGTCCTCCCGTCGCCGGGTGCACGGATTTCGGAGATCCTGTGGCGGCTGAAGCGCCCGGTGACGTACCAGGCGGTGAGCTACTTGAGTGAGCACGACACGGCCTTCCTTCGCCGGCACATGACCGACCGCCGCCCGGATGGCAAGAGCGTGCGGCGCTTCTGGCAGCGTGGCGGCGGGTACGACCGGAACATCTGGACGGCCAAGGAGCTGCACGAGAAGATCGCCTACATTCACGCCAATCCCGTTCGGCGCGGGCTCGTCGAGCGTCCCGAAGACTGGCCCTGGTCGAGTTGGCGCGCGTGGATGCAAGGTGTCGACAAGCCCGTCCGAATCGACAGAGACTCACTGCCCGTCCGGATGCCCTGATCGTCGCATGCCTGCGGAGCAGGCATGGCACCCGGCGGAGCCCCGGGCTCACCGTGCGTCCGGATCATCGTGGCATGCCTGCGGTGCAGGCATGGCACCCGGCGCGCTCCCCTCGGGTCGCGGCCAAACCTTACAGCCGGGGGTCAGAAATACTGCTCGATGTGCTTCTGGCTGGCGCGGTCGAGGGCGCGGAAGTCCTCCACCTCGTAGACGTTCCCGTCCACGTCGCGGAACAGGGCCCGCGCCGGCGGCAGCACGCGGACGTCCTCGCGGTCGCGAATCTGGAAGTCCACCTCCCCCCGGTCCGTCTCGGCGGTGATGGAGACCACCCCGAACTCCGCCGAGTAGCGGACGATCCGCTCGATCTTCGGAACGAAGAACTTCTCGTGCAGCTCCTGGTCGATCAGCGCCCGGGTGGCCTCGTCCAGCCCGTCCAGGCTCTCCAGCAGCGTGATCTCCTCGCCGTCCTTGTTGAGGATGGAGACGTACTCGCCCCGGAGCGACCACGGAAAGCAGCGGGCGACCTGGACGTTGTGGATCGGCTCGGCGCCGCCGTCCACATACGCCGACAGCTCGCCCCTCGCGTTCCGCTCCAGGCGGACGCCGCCGTCCACGGAGGAATCCGAACGTCTCTCTGAGGTCTTCACGGGTCTTCTCGGCTCCTGTCGGCCAATTGTAGCTTGTCGCGCCGGAATGGCCAACGACGTAATCCGAACGGCAAGGCAACGGCGGATGACACATGCCAGGCGGCCTCGGCCGGCCGGTGCGAACTCCTCATTCGGACTTCGTCATTGCTTATGATGGGCC
>CAZNSB010000487.1:3827-4156 GCA_964575155.1 uncultured Planctomycetaceae bacterium
GATGGGCCGTCGCCCACGGCCGCGGCGACCATGTCGCCGACCTGCGTCGTGGTCAACCCCATCTTCCCCGCCGCCTGGGACTCCATCCTCGGGGTGACGGCCATGACGGCCTGCTCGACGCGGCCGCCGGCGGCGACGAGCTTCTCGTCGCGGCGGTTCGTGCCCGTCTCCCGCAGCAGCATGGCCAGGGCGGCGATCGCGGCGATCGGGTTGATGAGGCCCTTGCCCGTGTACTTCGGGGCCGAGCCGCCGATCGGCTCGAACATGCTCACGCCCGCGGGGTTGATGTTCCCCCCGGCGGCCACGCCCATCCCGCCCTGGATCATCGC
>CAZNSB010000488.1:0-4132 GCA_964575155.1 uncultured Planctomycetaceae bacterium
GGCGCGCCGGGCGAGCTTCACCGCCTCCGGGCCGTTGCGGTGCTCGGCGCGGGCGGCCGTGGCGTAGAGCCAGGCCAGGTTGTTCAAGGCGCCGGGGTGGTCGGCGCTGGCGGCGAGCACCTCGCGGTAGTGCCCGACGGCCTCGGCCGTCAGCCCGTGGGCGCCCAGGACCTGCCCCAGCTTGAAATGCGCCTGCACCGGGTCCGGGGCAGTCCGGACCGCCTCGGCAAAGTGCCTCAGGGCCGCCGCCTTCTGCCCGCCCCGCAGCCGAACCAGCCCCAGGTTGTAGTGGGCCTGGAAGAGGCCAGGCTGGTACTCCAGGGCCAGGTTCCAGTGTTTGACGGCCAGGTCGGGGCGGCCGCGGGCCAGCAGGGCCAGGGCCAGGCCGCTGTGCGCGGGGGCGTAGTCCGGCTTGGCCGCCAGGGCCTTCTCGAAGCGGCGGACGGCCCTGTCGATCTGCCGGGCCCCCAGCCGGAACATGCCCAGATTGTGGTGCGCCTGGGCCAGGTTCGGGTCCAGCCGGAGGGCCCCCAACCAGCGTTCGACGGCCTCCCTGCCCTTGCCCTGTCCGGCCAGGACGCTGCCGAGGTTGTAGTGGGCGCGGGCGTACGCGTAATCGGCCTGAAGGGCCTTTCGGAAGTGCTCCTCGGCCATGGCGGGCTGGCCGGCCTGGACGTAGGCGGTGCCGCGGTCGTCGTGCCACTTGGCGAGTTTCGGCTGGTGGCGGCAGGGCATGAAGGCCGCCGCCGCGAACGCCGCAACCAGCAGGGCGATCCACAGCACCGCGGGCAGGGACTTCCGCGCCAGCAGGTGCCGCCAAAGACCCAGCAGGCCGTAGGCCCCCCCCAGAAGCAGGAACGGAACCACCGGGACGCGGTATCGGCTGGAGACGAAGAACGGCAGGACCGACAGCGACAGGACGGCGACCAGCAGCAGGACCAGCACCGAGACCTCCCAGCGGCTCTGGGCCCGCCGCCCGGGCGGCTGGTCGTCGTCGCGCCTGCGCCGGCGGTCGAGGATCAGTTGCACCAGCCCGACCACCGCCAGCGCCACGACCAGGGCGAAGTTGGCCGGTAGGTACCGCAGCACGCTGGAGAACTTCCGCTCGTAGTGGACCTCCTTGTTGTGACCGATCTCGACGGGGCCCCAGAACAGGCAGAACTTCCGCCCCAGCAGGCGGAAGAAGCTGCCGGGGTTCTCTCGGATGAACCGGCCCGCCTGCCCGGCGAACCACGCCGAGACCTCCGAGTGCTTCATCGGCCTGCCCAGCCTCTTTTCGAGGTTGGTGACCACGGCCGGGTAATCGAAACACGTCTCGAACTTGCCCAGCCCGGCGACCTCCCCGGCGCACAGGCCGTTGGCGGCGGGGTTGTTCCCGATGTACAGGTTGATGCCGGCGTTGGAGGAGACGAGGACGAAGTCGTCGGCGACGACGTGGTTGCGGATCGTCGCCGGCGCCACCACCGCCGCCGCGGGCAGGACCAGCCCCGCCGCCACGGCGCCGAGCCGCCGCAGCCGCCGGCGACGCCACAGGACCCAGACCGCCCACAGCCCCGCCACCGGGACGAACAGGCCCACGTTCGGGCGGACCAGGATGCCGGCGCCCAGCGCCGCCGACGCCGCCAGGACCCATCCGGCCCGGAGGTTCTCCGCCCACCGCCCGAGCAGGTACACCCCCGCCAGCAGCAGGCAGATGAGCAGGGCCGGGGCGTGCAGCTCGCCCTCGAAGTAGACGAAGCCCCAGTACACGGCCATTGCGCCGGCGAAGACCAGCCCCACCGCCGCCCCGTAGAACCGCCGACCCATCAGGAAGGCCAGCAGGCAGCTTACCAGCCCCAGCAGCACGTTCGCCAGGCGTCCGGCCAGGTAGCTGTGACCGGCGACCGCGTAGACCCCCGCCAGGAAGTACGGATATCCGGGCGGGCGGAAGAAGGGCGTCTGCCGGATCCGCGGGTCGCTGAGGTCGATGGGGGTGGCCCAGTCTCCGGTGGCGAGGCCCCTGGCCCAGTAGTCGTGGAAGCCGGCGTCCACGGCCGGGTGCTCGAAATCGGGCGCCCCGGCGATTTCGCACAGGTACGAGACCCTGACGACCAGCCCGATCAGCAGGATGGCGGCCAGGATGAGCCAGTCCCGGCGGCGGGGGTCCGCTCCGGCCGGGGGAGCCCCGGAGTTCTCCGCCGGCCGATCTTCCCGCGCCGGCCCGCTGCTCAGATCGTCGGAATTCGACATGTTCTCACCTGCCTTGAGGTTATAGCAGCCCCCTGTCCGCCCCGTCAAGCCTGCCCGCCTCCCCCGCAGGCGTACTCGGCAAACAGCCGCCCCCAGTGGCTCTCCCGAAGCCAACGCCGAACCGTCCTCCGCCCGGCGAGCCTGTACCAGAGCTGGTCGTGGTAGATCGCCGAGCCGAAGATGAACAGGTACACCACCGGCGTGTGGAAGAGCAGGCGTTGAAGCCACCTCAGCGGGCCGAACCAGAACAGCTTTCCGACGCGGCTGGCGGTGTTGTTTCCGGTGTGGAACCCCCAGCGGTGGTCGGCGGCGTCGGCGTCGCCGACGATCTCCATCTCCTCGATCCGCCCGGTGCCGAGCCCGCGCTCGTGGGCCAGGCGGATGTAGTCGTGGTCCATCGGCTCGAAGCCCATGATCTTCGCCGCCAGGGCGTCGATGGCGACGCAGTCGCCCGAGGCCAGCAGGAGGTTCTTGGTCTCCGGGGTCATGGTCCGCGGGCCCGGGCCGTTGCCGGCGGTGGTGGCGTCCATGACGGCGAAGAGGCCCTTGTGGATCTCCTTCTGAATGGCCAGCAGGTCGACGAGGGCCTCGTGGATGCGGGAGTGGCAGTAGTGGCGCCGGTTGTCCAGCAGCCCCCCGAAGGCGTTCTTCATCGCCCCGGAGGTGTTCGTGTAGATGTGGCATTTCGCCGTCGGCAGGTGCACCACGTTCTTGCCGAGGAAGTACTCCGGGATGCGGATCCCCCGCGGGAAGATTTTGTCGAGAACGAGCAGCTCGCCCGCCGGCTCGTACACCCGCCAGCTCATGTCGGACTTCTTGAAGTTGTACTTGATGGGCACGCCGTAATGCTCGCACACCATCCGCTGCTTGTTCAGCCGCTCGCCCCTGGCCGCGCTGGTCACCACCGTCTCGTTCTCCACGCACACCAGGTCGCTCAGCCCCGCCTCCCTCAGGGCCAGGATGGTCCCCTCCAACTGCCACGGCGTCGTGTTCGCCGCCGGATACATCAGGTGCCAGGAGAGGTTGTTCTTGAGGATGGTGGTCGCCGAGGCGTCCAGGGCCTCGCCCGCGCCCCCCAGGCGGATGAGGCGGCGGATGTCCGACAGCACGGTCTGCGGTGAAGTCCTCACGATAGCCACCCTGCTGGACATCGGGCACATCCTTCCTGAACGCTTCGGCCGCAAAGGCCGATGCGGGGATTATACACGATGAGCCTCCGGCGTGCCCGCGCCCGCGCCGGCTGGGTGCATCCCTTGTTTATAGGCAACGAACGCGGGCGGACGTCCGGTCAGCGCAGCCGGGAGGCGCCCGGCGCGATGCACGGAGAGGTCTTTCGTGCCGCCAGGCACGAATGAGTCTTCCGTGCCGTCAGGCACGAATGAGAATAGCCCCGGGCGCGAGCCCGGGGTGGTCAAGGGCCTTTTCGCATGGAGCCCCGGCGGGGCGACTGAGCCCGTCAATCGCCCCTGCCGGGGCTCTTTGGGGCCGGTCCGCAACCGGACCACGGGCTTGCGCCCGTGGCTACTACCAAATGCCCCCACGGGGCTCGCACTGGCCCACCTACAAACAAGGGATGCACCCGCGCCGGCTGGCCGAGGGCAATTGGCATGAATCATGACATCTGCCGCAGTATCATGGCGCCAACAGCCGCCCGCGAGGCATACGCGCGGCGCGTGAACGAGCCGTGTCGGCTGGAAGGGAGCTCCGGCCCAACGCCTGAAGCTGCGATTGGCTCGTTGGGGTGCTGGTCCGATGATGCCTGAGAAACTCGTCAGCGTCGTGGTTCCGGTCGGCGAACACCTGGACAGCGCCGGGGCGTTGCTGCCCGGGCTCCGGGAGGCCCTGGCCGGCGCCCGCTACGAGGTCCTCATCTGCTACGACCCCCAGCAGGGCGCCCCGCCCC
>CAZNSB010000489.1:0-4125 GCA_964575155.1 uncultured Planctomycetaceae bacterium
GCCGTCGGCACCGAGAAGGGCTTGGTCGGGCTGAGCGTCGTGGACGGTTCGCGGCTGTGGTCGGTCGACTGCGGGCGGGTTCGTGGGGTGCTGGCCTGCGACGACCGCCATGTGGCGTGTTCCACCGACGGCGGGCTGCACGTGTTTACCTGGGCCCGCAAGCAGGTGGCCCGGCGCGAGGACGCCCTGGCGGGCATCCCCCCGGTCCTGATCGGCGACACCGCCCTGTACTGCGCCGCCGAGTCGCTGGAGTACGTCCGCCTCACCGCCGGCGCCGCCGCGGCCCCCAAACGCCTGCTGAGGGCGGAGAAGTCGTTCTACGGCGACATCACCGCCCCCCCCATCCTGGCCGATTCGCAGGTGTTCCTCGGCACCAGCCGAAGGGGCCTGGTCTGCGTCCGGGGCAGGAAGTAGCTCATGGCAAAGCGCTGGGTCTTTTTCTTTGGCGACGGCCGGGCCGAGGGCGACCCCGAGCGAAGGGACGTCCTCGGCGGGAAGGGCGCGTCCCTCGCCGCCATGAGCCGCGCCGGCCTGCCCGTCCCGGCGGGGTTCACCATCGCCGCCGAGTGCTGCCGGCTGTTCCTCGACAGCGGCGGGCGCTGGCCCGAGGGCCTGAAGCAGCAGGTGAACGACCATCTCGAGCGACTGGAAATCGCCACCGGGCGGAAGTTCGGCGACGGGGAGGACCCCCTGCTGGTATCGGTGCGGAGCGGGGCGGCGGTTTCGATGCCCGGGATGATGGACACGATCCTGAACTGCGGCCTGTCGCCGCAGATGGCGTCGCGGCGGCCTGATCCGGCGGCCTTCTGGGCGGTCTACATTCAGTTCATCCGCATGTTCGGCAAGACCGTCGCCGACATCCCCCCCGCCGAATTCGAGGCGGTCGAGAAGAGGTTCAGACAGGCCCGCCGCCTGAACGCCGCCACGCTCTCGCCCGAGCAGCTCGAAGAGCTCGCCGGACAGCACCTGAAGCTCTACGCCGACCGCGCCGTCAGGCGCTTCCCCACGGACCCCTGGCAGGCGCTGACCGAATGCATCGAGGCGGTGTTCCGGTCCTGGGACAATCAGCGGGCCGTCACCTACCGGCGGGAGCACGACGTCCGGGGCTGCGAGGGCACGGCCGTGAACGTCCAGTCCATGTTTCCCTCGCAGGTCTCGGGGATCGTCTTCACCACCAACCCGAACAATTTCGCCGCCGAGGAGATGGTCATCGAGAGCTCCTACGGGCTGGGCGAGGCGGTGGTCTCCGGGGACGTCCACCCCGACAACTTCATGGTCGACCGCAAGAGTCTCCAGGTCAAGCGACGCCTGATCGGCAGCAAGGCCCAGGCGGTGCTGGCCCTGGGCGACACCGCCCGGCGCGACCCGGGCGCCGCCTCGCTGACCGACCAGCAGATCCGCGAGCTCGCCGGGATGTCCCTGAAGGTCGAGGAGTTCTTCGCCCGGCCCATGGACATCGAGTGGGGGTGGGCCGACGGGAAGTTCGCCCTGCTCCAGGCCCGCGCCATCCGCGGGCTTCAGGTCGCCGAGGACGTCGAGGTCGGGCGGATGGAAGAGATCCACCGCCTCCGCGAACTGGCCGGGAACGACCGCAAGGTCTGGGTCCTCCACAACCTCACCGAGACGCTGCCCGCCCCGACCCCCCTGACCTGGGACATCGTACGCGACTTCATGAGCGGCGACGGCGGGTACGGGAAGATGTACAAGGACTTCGGACACCGCCCCAGCCGGGAGGTCCGCGAGGAGGGCTTCCTGGAGCTGATCTGCGGGCGGGTCTACGCCGACCCGCGGCGGGCGGCCGACCTGTTCTGGGACGGCTGGCCGACGAGGTACGACCTCGACGAGGTCGCCAAGGACCCGAACCTGATGGACGCGGCCCCCACCCGGTTCGACCCGGAGAAGGCCGACGGGCGCTTCCTCCTGAAGCTCCCCGGCACGCTGCGGGCCATGCTGAAGTCGGCCAGGACGATGAAGCGGATCCGCCGCACCGTCGTCGAGCGCTTCCAGCAGGAGGCCCTCGGCCCGTACCTCGACTGGGTGCAGGCCAAGCGAGCCCGGGACCTCACCGCCCTTTCGATCGGCGAACTGCTGGACGAGCTGAACGAGCGCCGCGCCGTCGTGCTGGACGACTTCGGCGCCGAGTCGCTCAGGCCCGGCTTCTTCGGCGGGGGGGCCCGGGCGGCGCTGGAGAAGCTGCTCCGCCAGGTTCTCGGCCGGGAGGCCGGCACGCAGCTCTGCCTGACCCTCACCCAGGGCCTCGACGGCGACACGACGGTCGAGCAGAACGTCTGGATGTTTCGCGTGGCCCGCGGGCAGGTGAGCCTGGAGCAGTTCCTCGACCGCTACGGGCACCGGGGGGTCGAGGAGATGGAGCTGTCCAGGCCACGGTGGCGGGAGGACCCATCCTACGTCCGGCAGGTCCTCAGCGTCTACCTCGACGAGTCGGTCGCCTCGCCGGAGCTCCGGCACGAGGAGAACGCCAAGCAGCGGGTCGCCGCCGAGAAGGAGCTGCCCGAGACCCTCCGACGCTGGGGCGCCAGCAGCCTCCGCGAGGACGTCACCCGCGAGATGCACGACGCCCAGAAGATGCTCCCCTACCGCGAGGCCGGCAAGCACTACCTGATGATGGGGTACGAGACGATCCGGCTGGCAATCCTGGAGCTGGCGCGGCGGTGGGACCTGGGACGGGACATCTTCTTCCTCAAGCTGCCCGAGCTGGAATCCTACGAGAGCCGGCGGGACGTCCTGGCCGAACAAATCGCCGGCAGGAAGGTCCGCTGGGCCTCGGCCAGGCAACTGGACCTCGCCGAGGTCGTCGATTCGGACGACCTGGAGGGGCTGGGCCTGGCCAGGGAATACGAGGCCGCCAAAGAGCTGACCGGCGAGCCGATCGCCTCCGGGGTCTCGACGGGGACGGCCCGGATCGTGACCGACCCGACGCAGACGGCGGACCTGTGCACGGATTACATCCTCGTCTGCCACTCGACGGATCCGGGGTGGACGGCCCTGTTCGTGCACGCCCGCGGGCTCATCGTCGAGCAGGGCGGCGTCCTCAGCCACGGGGCCATCGTCGCACGCGACTTCGGCATCCCCGCCGTCGTCTGCCCCGACGCCACCCGCCGCATCCCCGACCGGGCCACCCTCCGCGTGGACGGGAACCGCGGGGTCGTCACGGTGCTCAAGAAGGAATAGGCGCTGCGCATGCTACAGGCCCTCAACGACTTCATCGCGGAGGCGATGGATTACGTCCTGGGGTGGGTTCTATACCTTCCGCGGGACGTGAGGCTGTTCACGGTGGCCGTCATGACCTCTGCGGTGCTGACGTTCGTGAGGCTGTGGACGACGAACCAGGAATGGCTCCGCCGGTCCGCCGCGGACCGCAAGCGCCTCGCCGAGCTGATCAAGCAGGCCAGGCGCGACAAGGACAAGCCCGCCAGGCGCCGGTACAGGCAGACCGTCACGCTGATCAAGTTCAAGGGGCTCCGGTTCGAGGGAAAGCCCCTGCTGGCAGCCATCCTGCCGGTGCTGCTGCTGGCGATGTGGGCGTTTTCCCGCCTGGGCTTCGAGCCCCCGGCGCCCGGCGAAGTGATCGAGGTCCGGATGTTCGTGCCGGGCTCGGCCATCGGGGAGTTTGCCCACATGGTCAGCCAGGACGGGCTCGAGGCGGTCGACGGGTGGGTGCAGGAGGTCGTCGAGGACGAGCCCATGAAGTACCAGGGCTGGTGGGACAAGTTCTTCAACGGGCACATCGGCTCCAACCTGCCTTGGATGGCGTCCCCGACCCTCGGCGGGGTGGCCAAGTGGCAGGCCAAGGCCGCCGGCGACCGCCGGCGGTTCGTCCTGAAGATTCGCCACGGCGGGCGGACGTATGAGAAGGAGCTGCTGGTCGGCTCGCGGAAGTACGCCCCGCCCGTCGAGTTCTACGACGCCGGCGCCGTCCAGGCCATCGAGCTGGCCATGAGGCAGGTCAGGCTCTTCGGGCAGATCGGCGGGCTGGACTTCCTGTTCCTGGCCCCCTGGCTGGTGGCGTACCTGATCATCGCCATCGGCTTCGTCACCGTCCTCAAGCGCGTCTTCCGGATTCACTGACGCCGCGCCGCCGGCAGGGCCAGGAGGGCGTATCGG
>CAZNSB010000490.1:0-4115 GCA_964575155.1 uncultured Planctomycetaceae bacterium
TCGGCCCGGGCCCCTCGGCCGAGAGCTACCTGAACATCCCCCGGATCATCGCCGCGGCCGAGCTGGCCGACGTGGAGGCGATCCACCCCGGGTACGGCTTCCTGGCCGAGAACGGGCACTTCGCCGAGGTGTGCCGCGACTGCAAGATCGAGTTCGTCGGCCCCAGCGCCGAGAGCATGCGCCGGCTGGGGGACAAGATCGAGGCCAAGAAGCTGGCCCGCAGCGCGCGGGTGCCGACCGCCCCCGGCACCGACGAGGCGGTGGAGACCGTCGACGACGCCGTCGCCGCGGCCGAGGGGATCGGATACCCCGTGGCCATCAAGGCCGCCGCCGGCGGGGGGGGGCGCGGCATCCGCTTCGTCCACAACGAGGCCACTCTCAAGAGCAGCTTCTCCCAGGCCAAGCAGGAGGCGGAGGCCGCCTTCAAGGACGGCCGGCTGTACATGGAGAAGTGCATCGAGAACTTCCGCCACATCGAGGTGCAGATCCTCGGGGACATGCGCGGGAACGTGGTGCACCTCTTCGAGCGCGAGTGCTCCCTCCAGCGCCGCAGGCAGAAGGTCATCGAGGAGACCCCCGCCCGCAACCTGGCCGGCGCCCTTCGCGAGGAGATCTGCGCGGCGGCGGTCCGGCTGGCGAAGAAGGTGGGCTACTCCAACGCCGGCACCGTCGAGTTCATGCTCGATGAGGAGACCGACCAGTTCTACTTCCTGGAGGTCAACACCCGCATCCAGGTCGAGCACCCCATCACCGAGATGGTCACCGGGGAGGATTTGGTGAAGTGGCAGTTGAGGCTGGCCTCCGGCGAGCCGCTGACCCTCCGCCAGCGCGACATCCACCAGCGCGGGCACGCCATCGAGTGCCGCATCAACGCCGAGGACCCCGCCAACGACTTCCGCCCTTCCCCCGGGCCCATCGCCGCCTTCGTCGCCCCCGGCGGGTTCGGCGTGCGATGGGACAGCCACATCTATCAGGGGTACAACGTCCCCAGCGCCTACGACAGCCTCCTCGGAAAGCTCGTCACCCACGGGCCCACCTTCGAGGACGCCACACACACCATGCGCCGCGCCCTGGAGGAGTTCCTCATCCATCCCACCAAGACCACCACCGGCCTCTGCCGGGAGATCCTCAGCCACCAGGCCTTCGCCGAGGGAAGATACAACACCATGTTCATCGAGAGAGAGGTCCTCACCGGCTGACGCAGGGCGCGGCCGAGGCCCGCGGGCCCGCCGCCCCGCCGCCCAGGCCTGCATCGAGAAAGGAAAGACGCGACGATGAGTGAAGTGCTGAAGGGAAGCGCGGTCGTCGGGCAGTCCGGCGGGCCGACGGCGGTCATCAACCAGTCCCTGGTCGGCGTGATCGAGGCCGTCGCCGGCTTCGACGCCGTCGAGAAGCTCCTGGGCGCCCGCCACGGCGTCCGCGGAATCATCGAGGAGAAGTTCCTGGAGCTGGGCTCGCTCGACGCCGACACCCTCGAGCGCGTCGCGGGCACGCCGTGTGCCGCCCTCGGCTCGTCGCGCGACAAGCCCGACCCGGAGTATTGCCGGAGGATCTTCGAGGTCTTCGAGAAGAACGACGTGCGGTACTTCTTCTACATCGGCGGGAACGACTCGGCCGACACCGCCCGGATGGTCAACGCCGCCGCCGCCGCCGTCGCCTACGAGCTGCGGGTATTCCACATTCCCAAGACCATCGACAACGACCTGCGGGTGACGGACCACTGCCCGGGGTACGGGTCGGCGGCGCGGTTCGTGGCCTGCGCGGTGATGGGCGACGACCGGGACAACGCCTCCCTCCCCGGCGTCAAGGTGGACGTGATCATGGGCCGGCACGCCGGCTGGCTCACCGCCGCCAGCCTCCTCGCCCGGCGCGACCAGGCCGACGGGCCCCACCTCCTCTACGTCCCCGAGAGGACCTTCGACGTCGATCGTTTCATCGACGACGTCCGCGGCGTCCGCGCCCGCCTCGGCCGCTGCGTGGTCGCCGTCAGCGAGGGCATCGTCTGCGACGAGGAGATGGACGTCCACAAGGACGACGGCAGCGTCAAGCGGGTGCCCAAGCCCGTCGCCGTGAAGGTCGCCGAGCAGATGAACATCCCCCTGGAGCGCGACGAGCACGGCAACGTCATCCTCTCCAAGCTGCCGCTGGGACATTTCCTCGCCGAGTACGTCCGGCAGGGCATCGAGGAGGACGTCCGCATCCGCGCCGACACCTTCGGCTACCTCCAGCGGAGCTTCGCGGGCTTCGCGTCGGCGACCGACGCCGCCGAGGCCCGCCTGGCCGGGCGGACCGCCGTCGAGTACGCCATGGCCGGCGACGTGGACGGGTCCGTCGCCTTCCGCCGCACCGGCGAAGGCCCCGACTACGGCATCGAGTGCTTCCGCGCCGCCCTCGCCGACGTCGCCCGTGAGACCAGGTGCCTCCCCCACGACTTCATCAACGACGCCGGCAACGACATCCACGAGTCCTTCCGCACCTACGTCGGGCCCCTCGCCGGCGACCTGCCGGACGTCGCGAGGCTGTAGTGGCCCTGCGAGACTCACAAGCACGTTGAGGACGCCGACGCCGAACGGGAAGCCCCGATGACCTGCCCGATGACCGCCCGCGAGCGACTGGAGGCCTTCTGGGCCGGCGACCGGCCGGATAAAATCCCGCTCACCGTCTACCGCATGTTCACCCGTACCGGGCGGGCGGAGCAGTGGGCGAAGCTGTTCGAGATGGGGCTGACCCCCACGGATTTCTTTCCGACGTTCAAGCGCCAGTGGACCGGCGGCGTCGAGCAGGTATCCGCAGAGTACGAGGAAGGCGGCCTGCACTGGCGGAGGACCGCCATCCGCACCCCCGTGGGCGAGGTCTACAGCCTCCACGCCGACAACTGGCAGCAGAAGTACATGCTGGTGACGCCGGAGGACTATCGCGTGATGACCTACGTCGCCGAGCACACGCGGGTGACGCCGGCCTACGACGACTTCCGCCGGCGCGAGGAGGAGTTCCGCCCGTGGGGTGTCTGCATGCCCGCGGCCAGGCGGACGCCCATCCAGGCCATGCTGGTCGACCTGGCCGGCCTGGAGCAGTTCTCCATGCACCTGTACGACTTCGAGGACGCGGTGCGGACGCTCTACCACGCCCAGCTCGAGCTGTACCGCCGGATCGTGGAGATCGTCGCCGCCGGCCCGGGGAAGATGGTGTCGGTGCTGGAGAACTTCACCGCCGAGACCATGGGGCCGAAGCGGTTCGCCCGGTTCCACCTGCCCGTCTACGAGGAGATGTTCGCGCTGCTTCACCAGGCCGGTAAGATCGTCGGCACCCACTTCGACGGGAAGCTGTCGAGCTGCAAGGACCTGATCGCCGCTTCCCCCATCGACCTGATCGAGTCGCTCACCCCCCCGCCCGAGGGCGACCTGACGCTCGCCCAGGCCCGCGCCGCCTGGCCCGACAAGCTCTTCTGGTCCAACATCAACGTCAGCACCTGGGAGCTGCCGCGGGAGCGGCTGCGCGAGGAAATCCTCCGCCGAGCCGCCGCCGGCTCCGACGCCGGCCGACGCCTCGCCTTCGAGATCTCCGAGGACCGCCCCGCCAACTGGCCCCAGGCCATCCCCGTCGCCCTGGAGGCGCTGGAGCAGACCCGGCAGACCTGACCTGACCTTCGCACTGCGGGATTGCGGTGACGACGTATGCCGCCGGCCACGGCTGCGCCCTTTGCAGCCATGCTGTCGGATGGCATGGCGAACCCCGAACGGGATCGCCACGTGGGCCCGTGGCGATCTGCTTCGCATCTCGCCCCGCCACCCGGCGAGGAACAGACAGCACGGAATATCGAACATCGAACACTCAACGTCGAAGTTCCCGTTTGACGCTCCCCGGCCCCTTCGGAGTTCGATATTCGGTGTTCGCTATTCGTTATTCCGTCTCAGGGTCTTTCATCCCCCGCACCTGTCCCCCGGGGGCGGATCGCTGCTGAGGCTCACGCCCCGAACTTTTCGAGCTTTTCGGCGTGGGCCATGGCCAGGGGGAGCAGCTCCTTGCTGGGGATCGAGCCGATCTCGCCGCCGCGGCAGGCTATTTCGTCGAAGCGGGGCGGCTGGCCGCCGCGGAGGTAGGGGGCGGTCATCAGC
>CAZNSB010000491.1:0-4114 GCA_964575155.1 uncultured Planctomycetaceae bacterium
AGGCAAGTTCAAATTAGGGTTGCTGGTTCAAGTCCAGTCGCCCCGACCAGACCACGAAAGGGATTTCGCACGTGTCGGAGCCTTCGGCCTTGCGCGGCGTTCGAACCCATGCTACTCGGGCTGGAGTTTCGACGGCTGCCGACCCTGGCCAGAGCGCTGTCTGACGCCCGAGAGCGCTGACCAGCGTTTGCCGCGGGCCGGAAGTTGGGGTATACTTGACCTGTCCGGGGGACGGCAACGCGTGGGTCGCCTGAGTGCCTGCGCCAAGCGCGCCTTGTCCATCGGCGGTAGGCGGGTCCCGATTCGCGGCGCACGGCGATCTCGGGCCCACCTCGGGCCGGGGGGGCTCAGCCCGGCAGCGCCCGATCTCGATCCCCCCCTTCGGAACGTGAGGGAGGAGCGGCCATGCAGAAGCGGCTGAACGTCTTGGCGATCCTGGCGGGCGCGGCGATCCTGGGGATCTCGGCGGCACCGGCTGCGGCGGTGGTGTACACACTCGAGTACACCTTCACGCCCAACGGCACCATGAACGGCAATCCGTTCGAGCTTGCGCACGCGCCGACCGATCCGTTCGGCGGCACGATCACGTTCGACAGTGCCGACTACGTCATGACTGAGATTCTGCGGCGGTTCGTCGCCGCGGCAGACTACCGCTTTGCCACGGACGGCGGGCTGCCCTGGTCTATGGACGTTCCCGAGAAGAACGGCCAAGACCTGGAATTGCCGCCGGAAGACGGCCAGTGGTCTGTGACGAACGGCCTGCTCATCTTCAAGGACCTCGGCACCGGCGCCCGCATCAATGTAGGAACCACCGGGGGCGCGGTCTTCGACGATCTCCGTGTCAACGAGTACTTCCAGACCAGCGTGAGCCAGGCAGCCTCGGCGGGACGCGTCGATTACACCTTCACGCCCGACGGCACGATGAACGGCTCGCCGTTCGGCCTCGGCAGTCCGCCGACGGACGGCTTCGAGGCCGCCCTGACCTACGATCCGGCCGACGCGCAAACGACCTACGGAGCGAATTCCGTTCCCTACGGCCTTTTCGCCTTTGAGAGCGTCAACGGCAATCCGTGGGACCTGGGGTCTGTCCTGGAGACGAACGGGCAGGACCTGCGCTTCGGAGACACCCCTGGCGATTACACACCGGTCGAGGCGCTGATCTTCTACGACACGACGACCCAGGTCCGGATCAATCTCGATCCTGGTGGCAGCGCGTATTTCTTTGACCAGACGCGGAATAACGCCTACTTCGGCGCGAACTGGCAACTTGAGATCACGCCCGAACCGGCGACGCTGGCCCTCGCGGCCGTGGGCGCGGCGGGCGTGCTGCTGCGGCGGCGGCGAGGGTAAGCGGCGGGAATTTCACGACCCAAAGGCGGCAAGGGCAACGGGTCCGCGCCTGAGTCTCGCCGCCGTAAGGAGATGCGGCTGCGGGAAGCCTGAGAAGGGGGCCACGAAACGCCTGACGGCGACGGGCGCCGTTGGAAGTTTGTCAGGTCGCCCCGACCATCGTCCGAAACGGGCCGTTCGGCGAGAACGTCGAACGGCTTTCTCTTTGTCACACAAAGACTTACGTCGCTCAATGTCCGGTTCGAACAAACGCACTCGACGATCTCGCGCCGGACGGCGAAGAACTCGTACATGTTCACGCAGGGGACGTCTGCAGGGGCTTTCGACGGCCGCGCCGTGGCGGGGTCCAGCGGCCCTTGTGCACGGTCTGGTTCCCATGACCCCTATTCCTGACTCAAGACGGCCGCTGTCATTGCTTTTGGCCGTGACATGGTTTCTCGGCAAGACCGTGTCCGCGCGCCTACGTTCGTCCCCATGAGCCTGCCGTTGAACCGTCGAATCTCGTCTCTGCCCGTTCCGCCAGACGAGACCGGGTGCTATACTCTCTAGCCGGCTCGGAGGCAGTCTCCAGGCCTCAACGAACCCGCGAAACGCGCCGAACGGGTGTGCCAGATGGTAAACAGGGCTGACGCGGAGCGCCGTCAGTCTGCAGATCAATGGCGGCGGACCGAGCGAATCATGGCGCAAGGACCTCGAGGTCATGGAACGTGGGCCTGCCGAATGAGGCATCCAACCTCAGGAGAACAACATGAATCTTTCACGTCGCCGGTTTCTGCGACTGTGCACATTCGCGGGCGCAGGTGTTGCTCTGGGGCGGGTCCGGGCCGCCGATATGCCCAAACGCCCCCAGGATTTGCCCAACATCGTGGTCATATATACCGACGACTTGGGGTACGGCGATTTGTCGTGCGACAACCCCAAGGCGGCTTACAAGACGCCGCGGCTGGACCGCATGGCCAGAGAGGGTGTCCGGTTCACCGACGCCCACAGCCCGTCGACCATCTGCTCTCCCTCTCGCTACGGCCTCTACTCCGGGCAGCAGATTTACCGATCGACCGGCCGCGGGGGCGGGGCGTTTGAAGGGCCCGGCGGCCCGAGCTATCTGAAACCGGGAACCCTCACCCTCGGCGACATGCTGAAGAAGAAGGGCTACCGTACCGGCGTGTTCGGAAAGTGGCACGTTGGGCTGACTTGGCTCGACAAGGATGGGAAGCGGCTCGGCGGCGGGTTCAAGAACTCGCTGCTCATCGACTACGAAAAGAGTACGCCGCTGGTCGATGGTCCCAACAAGCGAGGCTTCGACGAATCGTTCATCACCCCGAACTGCCCCACCACAGATCCCCTCTATATCTACATTGAGAATGGGATGGTGCCCGTCCCCGCCAGCCGGCGACACAAGCGGGAAACCCTTCCCAACCCCGGCGGCAAGTGGCGATGGGACAACGACGAGGGATGGATGGCCGCGGGATACGAGTTCGTGAAGGCGGACCTTCTGTTTTACGAGAAGATGCGGGAGTTCATCACCGAGCATCGAAAGAAAAGCCCTGATAAGCCCTTCTTCGCGGTTCTCTCCACCCAGATTTGCCACGCTCCCGTCCTGCCGGCGCCGGAGTTCAACGGCGCAACGAACGCGGGACCCCGGGGCGACTTCGTCCATGAGCTCGATACCCTGGTCGGACGCGTACTCGATCTTGTCGCCGATCTGGGGATCGACGAGCAGACGCTGATCCTCTTCAACGCCGACAACGGCCCCGAAACGATGCACGTTGCCTGGATGCGGGAGGATCACGATCACGACCCCGCGGGAGGATGGCGGGGCGTGAAGCGCGACGGATGGGAAGGCGGTCACCGGGTTCCGTTCATCGCGAGGTGGCCGGGACGGATTCCCAGGGGTCAGGTGTCCGACCAGATGACGAACACGACCGACATTTTTGCAACCCTCGCGTCGGTCGTCGGCTACAAACTTCCCGACGACGCGGCGACCGACAGCTTCGACATGCTGCCGGCGATGCTCGGGACCCAGGACCCGAACAAGTCCATCCGGCCACACCTTCTGACCCAGAGCTTCCGGGGAGAGTTCCAGATTCGCCAGGGAAAGTGGAAATACCTCGATCACAAGGGTTCAGGCGGGAACAACTACGCCCGGGGAACCATGAAGAAATACGCCCTCCCCGAGACGGAGCCGGAGGCGCCGGGGCAGCTCTTCAATCTGGCGACCGACCCGGGCGAAACGACGAACCTGTTCTTCAAGGAATCGGCCAAACGTCAGCAGCTGCAGGCGCTGCTCAAGAAGCTCAAGGACAGCGGCCGCAGCGCTCCGAGGGGCAGGATGCCGATCGGTATCGAGAACATTCCGCGGCTGAAGTAGATCTTGTCTGAGCAGCTGAAGCATGCCAGCATACAGGCCCACCGTGTCAACGCCAGAAAACAACGTTGGTTACCCTTATCAAACGAGCGTGAGAACCAACAAGCCCCCAAGGAGAGGCGAATCATGATGACAGGCCGTAGAATCAAAACCGCGTGGGCTCTGGCCGCCGTGGTAATGACAGCATTCGCCTTGAACGGCACGGCGGAGGACACGCCGCCGAAACCTGGCGGCAGGAGGCGCAGGGTGCCACGGGCGGCCCATTCGGCTTCGCTCAGGGCAGGCTTGCCCGCCAGTGCGTCTCGCCATGCTGGAGACCTTGGCTGATAAGTTCACCCGCCGGCGGCGGGCCGCCAGCCGGCCACGGCACGAGCCGTACCCGTGCCAGGGTGGCACCCG
>CAZNSB010000492.1:0-2725 GCA_964575155.1 uncultured Planctomycetaceae bacterium
TTCCCCAGGAAGGCTATAACCACGGGCGGGGGAACATCTGCTTCGCCCCGGTGTACGAGCGGGTCCTCTTCGCCAACACCGAGTTCTTCGACTGCCGGCTTTGCGTCCGGCACGCCGAGAGCGGGGAGGTGTTTTTCGAGGGCACACTCGGGGGGTACCGCGACCGGAGGCACCCGGGCGTCCGCTACGGCGAGAAGTGGGGCATGGTCCCGCTCAAGCTGGTGCAGACGAAGGCCCTGCTGGCCACGGGCCGGTACGAAATCACCTGCCGGAAGCACCCCTGGCACAGGGCGCACCTGTTCGTCGTGGACAACCCGTACGTCTGCGTCAGCGATGCCGAGGGGGCCTTCTCGATCAGCGGCATCCCCGAGGGCGAGTACGACGTGGACGTCTGGCACCCCGAGTACGAGCCTCTCCGGACGCGCCGGAAGGTCACGATCGCCGCCGACAAGACGGCCGAGCTGCCCGTCGAGTTCACCCCGCCCGCCATCCTCGCCGACCCCCCCCGCCCGACGAACGCCCACGTCCTCGAGTGGGTCTGCATCGGGCCCTTCCCCCGGAAGCTCAGACTCGCCCCACGGGAAAAGCCGACCGTCCACCCCCCGGAAAAGGAGATCGACTTCAACGCCACCTACCCGGGCAAGGGAAAGGCCAAGGTCCGATGGAAGGTCGCCCGAGCCCGCCCCGGCGGGGAGCTGGACCTCTACGCCCTGGAGGGCGCAAAGGCGGGCGCCGCCACCTGGTACCTGGCGGCGATCATCGAGGCGCCCGAGGCCCGCCCGATCACCCTGGCCGCGGACCTGCGCGAATACAGCAAGCTGTGGCTGAACGGCCGGCTGCTGTACACCCAGCCGAGGCGGGGCGGGCGGTGGTACCGCCCCAACCACGTCATGGACAGGCTCACGCCCGGGGCGAACACGCTGCTGGTCAGGCTGGAGACCGGCGCCCGCCCGCACGACGCCAGGATGTCCGTGGCCTATCAGGCCAAGGGCGCCCGGGTCGTCCTGCCGGAAAACGAAAACCTCAGGAAGGGCTACATCTGGGACCCCTCGGCTCCGGCCGGAAACCTCGCCGGCGATTGCCACGTCCCCTTCGACAAGCCGGTGCGGATCCCCCGGCTGATCCAGTTGGCCAAGCTCGATCTGGCCGACCCCCGGGAAGGCGAGCTGGCTCACTATCAGGGCCGCTGCCGGCCGGCCAGCCCGGTCTTCCTCGGCCAGTTCAACAAGGCGGCGGGGCGGTACCCCGTGCAGCGGGCGGTGCTGGCGGTGGTGGACGTCCGCTCGGGGAGGCGCACCCCGCTGAAGCGCGCCGAGTTGCAGATCGACCCCCGGCTGGGGCGAATCGAGACGGCCTCTCGCGGGCGGCGGCGGACGTTGCCGGGTTTGGACGTGATCGCCTTCGGCCCGGTGGACGAGCCGGTGACCCTGGCGGCCGGGGACGTCTTCGGCTACCACCTGCTCCTCCGGCAGGCCGCCACGGGGAAGGTCGTCTTCGAGACGCCGGTGCCGCCGTACAAGGACAAGTACTTCCCCGGCGAGCCCTACGACCCGCGCCGCCGCGGCATGTCCAGGCCGCCGACAGTCGAGATCCCGCCCGTTCCGGCCCCCGGGCGGTACCTGCTGGCGTGCAAGCGCCACGGGTGGGTGCGGTCGCACCTGTGGGTCGCCCGCCATCCCTACCTGACCCTCAGCGGCGACGACGGCGGGTTCTCCCTGCCCGACATGCCTGTCGGCAAGCACGTGGTCGAGGTCTGGCACCCGCACTTCGAGCCGGTGAAGAAGCGCTTCGAGGTCCAGATCGTCCCCGGCAGGACGGCGAGGGTGGCGGTGGCGTTCCAGGTTCCCCCCGTCCTCTCCGAGCTGGGCGCCCTCGCCGGGCGGGCGATCGTCGAGTGGGTCTGCGCCGGACCGTTCCACCCCGACCACGAGAAGGCCTACCCGCCCGAAGAGCACGTCGACTTCAACGCCAAGTACCCGGGCAAGGCCAAGCCCCCGCTCACCTGGAGGCGCGTCAACGCCGGCGCGACCGGCTACCTCGATCTGGCCAAGGCGACCGCCCAGGAGCTGGCGGCCGGTACGTGGTACTTCTGCTGCCCGATCCTCGCCGCCAAGGACACGCCGATCACCCTCGCCGTCGGGGCCTCGCAGTCCTGCCGGGTGTTCCTCAAGGGCCGCCTCCTCTTCGACCGCCCGGTCCCGGGGTACCGCCGCCAGGCGCGCGGCGAGGACGTCCTCGCCGCCCGGCTGAGCGCCGGGAGGAACGTCCTGCTGGTCAAGCTCACCAGCGCCGTTTCCCGCGGGAAGTCGAGCTTCGCCCTTTCGGTCCGCTTCAAGGCCGACGGCGCCAAACCCGTCGTGCCCGAGGGCGAGCACCTCACCCCGCCGTACATCCAGGACGACCGCGTGGGCGGCGGGAAATTGACCGGCTCCTGCTACGTCCGGCACGAGGAGCAGGTCTCGCTGCCCCGGCAGGTTCCGCTGGAGCTGACGGGCGCGGGCGGCTACCGACGCACCTACCTGCCGGCCCGGGCCGGTGACCACCGCTCCGGGGCCGCGAAGGCAGCCTCGACGGCCGTGGTGCTCTACCCGACCCGCCGCCGATGAGAGAGATCTGAGGAGACACAACTGAGGAGACACCGATGACCGACCAGCTGACGACCAAGAGCCAGGAGGCCGTCTCCGCTGCGGTTCGCACCGCCGGAGGGGCCGGCAACCCGAACGTC
>CAZNSB010000492.1:2735-4108 GCA_964575155.1 uncultured Planctomycetaceae bacterium
ATCCTCCCGCCGCGCCCGTCCGGCTGGGGCGGTTCGACGCCCGGCGGAAGCGCTACCCCGTCGAGCTGGCGGCGCTGGTCCTCCGCGGCGTCAAGGCCGGCAAACGACCCTCGCTGGCCGGCGGCGGGCTGACCGTCGACTGGCGCGCATCCCGCCCCCAGGTCAACTACACCTTCAACCACGGGCGGGACAACGTCGAGTTCTCCCGCGCCGGAAAGCCCCTTCGCCTGGCGACCGGCGAGGCATACCCCGCGCATTTCGTCCTCACCCGCCAGCCCCCCGGGAAGGTCCTCTGCGAGGTCCCCCTGCCCGCCTACAAGGACCCCCGCCGGCCGGGGAAGGCCTACGGGCAGACCGGCGGAATGATCCCCCCGGAACCGGCCTGGACCCCGCCGCTCGCCGCCGGACGCTACCTCCTGGCCTGCACGCGGCACCCCTGGCAGCGCGGGCACATCCTCGTCGTCGAGCATCCGTACGTGTGCGTCTCCGGGCCGACCGGGGGCTTCGCCATCGACGACGTGCCCCCCGGCAGGTACACGCTGGAGGTCTGGCACCCTGATTTCCGGCCGGTGAAGGCGGCGGTGCCCGTGGAGATCGCTGCCGGCAAGGCCACCGAGCTGGACGTGGCGTTCGAGGTGCCGGCCATTCTGAAGAGCCCGCCGCCGGCGCCGGAGAAGGCGATCAGGGCGTGGGCCTTCCTGGGCCCGCTGGCCCCGGCCGGCGAGCTCCAGCCTCCTCCGGAGAAAGGCCCGGACTTCAAGGCCCGGTGCAAGGGGTGGGACGGCAAGGCGGTCGGGTGGGCCGCCCTCCCGGAGAGTCGGGGCCCGACGGTGTCTCTGGGTGCGGGGCTGGCCAAGGCGTTCAAGAGGACGGCGACGGTCTCGTACTTTTGCAGCTTCCTCGATGCGCCCAAGGCCGGAAAGATCATCCTCGGCGTCCGCGCGGACGATGAGGCCGCCGTGTACCTCAACGGCACCTGCGTGTACGTCGGCAGCCACGGCGTCGCCGCCGCCCGGGTCAAGCCCGGGCGAAACGTCCTCCTTGTCAGGCTGTACAACCGAGCCGCCGCCGCCAGCCTCGCCGTCAGCTATCACGCCGACGGGGTCACGTGCGCAGCGCCGCTGCGGGCGGCCGGGTAGGGTCAAGCGAACTCGCCGTGGGGTGAGGGCCTTCGGCCGGTGAACTCACCGGCGCCCGGCTGCTGCGCCGGCCGGGGCGAAAACCCGCTCGGAAGGCGTAAGATTTTTTTCTTGTGCCGCTTGCGCCGAAGTCGGCCCCGCGGGGGCGGGCCGATTCGGGTGGTGACGGTCTGGCGGACCCTGCGGGTTGGGGGGGTCGGAGGGGTTGGGGGGGAAGTCTCCCCAAGTGATTCC
>CAZNSB010000493.1:0-2032 GCA_964575155.1 uncultured Planctomycetaceae bacterium
AGACCATGAAGACCAAGAGGAAACCACCCAAGAAAATATAACCGTCCCGGTTTCCAGTCCCGGTTTCCATCTGCTGCTTCAGCGCCGTGGACGCGGTCTTCGGCGGATCAGCGTGCCTGCCGCGATTGCCAACAGCGCCATTGCGCCCGGCTCGGGGGTCGGGACTCCTCCGCCGCCGGTGGTCTTGCCGAAGTTGTTGGCGAAGATGGTCAGGTCCAGGACGTCCACCTTTCCGTCGCCGTTGAAGTCGGCCTTTGACCAGTCCACGTCGGTCCGGCCGAAGTGGTTGGCGAAGACGCACAGGTCCCTCACGTCCACGTCGCCGGTGAGGTTGGCGTCGCCGCCGAAGAACTCCTTCGGCTCGCCGCCGTTGCGGTAGTAGAGCCTCAGCCCGTTGCGGTCGATCCTCGCCCCGGCGTTGAGGACCAGCGTGCCGGTGTACAGGGCCTCGTTCATCAGGCAGCCGTCGGCCTGGTTGTCGAAGGCGTCGGCCAGCCTGATCCGACCGCACTCGGCGGGCGTGCCCGTGCCGAGCTGGAGCGTGCCCACGGCGAAGTTGTCGTCCCACCCGGCGGCGACGGGGCCGAGATCCTCCCCGGCGACCTCGAAGTCGTCGTCGGCGTCGGCCCCGCCCTCGAAGATCAGCGTGAGGTTGCCCAGCCCCGCCAGCCTCGCCGCCGTCGTGGAGGTGTTCTCGAAGTCCGCCCCGGTCATGTGGATGGCCGACCCGGCCACGGCCGAGAAGCTGCCGTCGGCGCCGAAGCACAGCTTGTTCGACACGCTGATCTCGGCGCCGGCGGCGGCGATGCGCAGGGCCCCCGTGCCCTCCCGCCCGACGTAGGCGTCGCTGGCGTGGAGGGCCCCGCCCGAGATGACGTAGCTGCCGGAAGAGCCGGAGAACTGGCCCAGCTCCAGGGAGTCCGCCGTGTTCTGCCCGCCGGTCTGGGCGACCGTCCCCGTCCCGTAGTACCCGACGTATTCGTACCCCGCCGACAGGGTCGCCGTCCCGCTCAGCTCGTACGAGCCCGCCGAGTCCCACAGGTAGCCCAGGATGAGCCCGGTCGCCGCGGCGCGGCTGCTGCCGGTCTGGAGGAAGCTCCCCGTCCCGTAGTACCCGACGTAGACGCCCTGGGCCGACAGCCCGCCCGTCCCGTCCAGCCGGTAGCTGCCCGCCGAGCCGACGTTCTGGCCCAGGTACACCGAGCCGCCGGCTGCATTCGTCCCCCCGGTCTGCGTGAACGCCCCCACGCCGCCGTACCCGATCCGCTCGTGCTTGGCGGAGACCGTCCCCGTCCCGCCCAGCTCGTAGACGCCCGACGAGCCGGGGTCGTGCCCGAGGTAGAGGTTGTTGCTGACCGTGTTCGTCCCCGCCCACTGGCGGACCGTCCCGCTCCCGCAGTGCCCGACGTATTCCAGCGGCGCCGAAAGCGCCCCCGTGCCGCTCAGCTCGTACGCGCCCGACGCCCCCGCCTCATAGCCCAGGTGCAGCGAGCCGCCCACCGTGTTCGTCCCGCCGGTCTGCGTGACCGTCCCGCTGCCGGAATAGCCGACGTATTCGTGATTCGCCGAAAGCTGCCCCGTCCCGCTCAGCGCGTACGCCCCGCTGGAGCCGCAGGCCGAGCCGATCCGAAGCTCATAGCTTATCGCGTTGGCCCCGCCGCTCTGCGCGAACGTGGCGGCGCCGGAATAGCCCACGTATTCGTGGTTCGCCGAGAGCTGGCCCGTCCCGCTCAGCTCGTACGCCCCCCGGGACCCGGAGAAGTACCCCAGGTACAGGTCGTTGGCCGGGGCGTTCGTCCCGCCGGTGTGCGTGAACGTGCCCGTGCCCCGATGCCCCGCGTATTCGTAGTCCGCGGTGAGCTGCCCGCCGCTCAGCTCGTAGGCGCCCCCGGCCGCGGCCTGATAGCCCAGGTACAGCTCGCCGCCCACCGCGTTCGTCCCGCCGGCCTGGGCGACCGTCCCGGTGCCGGAATGCCCGGCGTAGAGCCGATGGGCCTGGGCGGTCCCCGACCCGATCGCCGCCGTCCCGCCG
>CAZNSB010000493.1:2042-4098 GCA_964575155.1 uncultured Planctomycetaceae bacterium
AGGCGTCGTCGGCGGAGGTGGGGACGCTGTCGGTCCAGTGGGCCGGCTGGAACCAGTCGCCGGCTCCCCCCTGCCAGTAGGTGGCCCCGGCGTCGGCCCGGGCGGCCAGGCCCAGCAGGACCATCAACGTCAGCGAAGCCCTCCCCGCTGCGCACGTGCACTTCGTGGCCATCGCGCCGCCCCTTTCATCCGGCAGCGGCACTCCCAACCGTGGGCCTGATCCGCCTCAGACTCCCTCTCGCAAGACGCGTGCCTCGATCCCGTTCATTATACCCGAATCCGCCGGTTCGGCAAGGGGTTTCCGGCCCGCCCGGCATGCTCGCTGAAGCGAGCACGCCTGCCGACGGCCAGCAGGCCCAGCAGGATGATTGCCGCGGCGGACGGCTCGGGGACGGGCGCGCCCCCGCCGCCGGTGGTATTTCCGAAGTGGTTGGCGAAGATGGTCAGGTCCAGGACGTCGACGGCGCCGTCGCCGTTGAAGTCGCCCTGGGCCCACGCCGGGTCCGGGCTCCCGAAGTGGTTGGCGAAGACCGTCAGGTCCAGCACGTCCACGCCCCCGTCCAGGTTGGCGTCGCCGGGGAAGAACTCCTTGGGCTCGCCGCCGTTGCGGAAGTACAGCCCCCGGCCGTTGAAGTCGATCTCGGCCCCGGGCAGGAGGACGAGGTTGTCCACGTACAGGACCTCGTTGTGGTCGCCGTCGTCCTGGTTGTCGAAGTCGTCGACGAGCCTGATCCGACCGCACTCGGCGGGCGTGCCCGTGCCGAGCTGGAGCGTGCCCACCGCGAAGTTGTCGGCGTACCCGGCCGCGGCCGCGCCTCTGTCCTCCCCGGCGACCTCGAAGTCGTCGACCACGCCCGCCCCGCCCTCGAAGACCAGCGCCAGGTTCGCCAGCCCGGCCAGGGCTGACGGGTTCCTGCTGCGGTTCTCCAGCTCCGCCCCGCCCATGTGGACGGTCCCGCCGGCCACCGCCAGGCAGACGCCGTAGGTGCCGAAGCGGACCCGGTTGGAGACGTTGATGTCGGCGTCGGCGTCGGCGATGTCCAGCGTGCCGCGCCCGTTGTAGCCGACGTACAGGGTGCCGACGTTCAGCGTGCCCGCGGAGATGGTGTAGGTCCCGGTTCCGGCGGCCTGCCAGCCGAGGTAGAGGATGTCGGCGGCGGCGGTCCCGCCGGTCTGGACGAAGGTGCCGGTGCCGTAGTAGCCGACGATCACCGAATGCGCGGAGAGGTCCGCCGTCCCGCTGAGCCCGTACACGCCGGTGGCGCCGTTGCCGCTGCCGACGACCAGGTCGTCGGTCAGGGCGCTGACCCCTGCGGAATGGACGAAGGTGCCGTCGCCCACCCGCCCGACGTACACGTACCGCGCCTCCAGCCGCCCGGTGCCGGTCAGCTCGTACCGCCCGGTGCTGCCGGATCGGCTGCCCACCTCCAGCCAGGAGACGGAGATCTGGTTGGTCCCGCCGGTGTGGGTGAAGCTGCCGGCCCCGTCGTACCCGACGTACTCCTTCCAGGTCGAGAGGGTCCCTCCGGCGAGGGTGTAGCTCCCGGCGGCGCCGGCCTGCCGCCCGAGGTAGAGGTAGTTGGGCGCGACGGTGCCGGCGGGCTGGGCGTGGGCGCCGGCGGCGGCGTCGCCGACGATCATGTCGTCCACGGCGATCTCGCCGCCGACCGTGAGCGCGCCCCCGTCGAGGATCAGGGCGCTGGCGCCGTAGCCCTGCTTGATGTCCCCGGCGACGTCCAGCGTCCCGCCGGCCAGCTTGTAGGCCCCACTGCTGCCGGTCTCGTCGGCCAGGATCAGGTCGTAGGCGATCTCGAGGCTGCCGGCGGTCTGGTCGAAGGTGCCGGCCCCGCCCTTGCCGACGTAGAC
Organism: uncultured Planctomycetaceae bacterium; assembly: GCA_964575155.1. GTDB lineage: Bacteria > Planctomycetota > Phycisphaerae > SM23-33 > SM23-33 > CAZNSB01. Next base: position 3,909 of record CAZNSB010000493.1, read on the forward strand.
GCTGCCGACGGAAAGCTGCCCGGTGCCGCCGAGGGTGAACGTGCCGACCGACCCGGCGTTGGCGGCCAGGGTCAGGCGGCCGACGACGTCCAGGTCCGTGCCGCTTCCGTGGTGGTAGGAGGCGGCGGCGTCGTATCCGACGTAGAGGTAATCCACGGTGGTCCGGCCGGCGACGTCGAGGGTCCCGCCG
>CAZNSB010000494.1:0-4091 GCA_964575155.1 uncultured Planctomycetaceae bacterium
TCCCCCGCCACCCCGACAACCCGAAGTCGGGATACGGGCTGTCCGGGCCCGGCACGTAGGTCGGCAGCTCCACCCGCTCCAGGCGAACACTCACGACTTCAGACATGGCATCGGCTTCCTTAGCGAAGTAGCGCGGTCCTCAAGTCGCGGCATTCTAACCGCAGCCCGGCATGATGCAATTCGGTAGCTGGTAAATTTATTCGCCGCGGGCCCGGCGGGTCGCTGCGCACTACATCGGAACTTCCCGGCGGCAGTTGAGGAATTCCCGCCGGCGGGCGGGCGGGGGGCAGCGCCGGCGCCAGCCAGGCGCCGACGGCGCCCGCCGCCGGGCCCCTCGCCCCGGCCGGAAGGGGGCCGCCGGAGCCGCCTCGGAACAGCCCCGCCGCAAGCGCCTCAGGCAGGAGGGCCATGCATTTTTTCCGCTTTTGTCGGCTTTTTGGGCCTTGACGAGATGGGCCTGGAAAGATAGAATATGTATTCAGAAGGAGCCGTCCGGGAGCAATGCTCAGGCCACCGGACGGCTGGCTCATCGCACCTTCGCCTATGCACCGGTGGAGGGTGGTGGAGGAGTTTGTAAAAGGCTGCTTGGTGGGGGGGGAAGGGTTCGCGGCTGCGGGCCCAAGAGGGGTCGGCCTTCGAGCCGACAATCCCCCCACCTGAAGCCTTTTTTTTGCGCCCCCGCGGCCGGCGCGGGCCCTTCCGGGCCGGGAAAACCTCGCCTCAGCCGGACAGCGACACCCAGATCATGGAGGCGTTGAAGATCGCGTGCATGAGGATGGGGCAGAGGAGTCGCCCGGTCCGCTCGTAGTTGTACCCCAGCCCCACCGCCAGGACGAACAGCCCGCCCATCGCGTGGAGCTGGTTGTAGTGGGAGGCGGCGAAGACGGCCGAGGCGGCGAGCACCGCCGGCCAGGCGCGCCCGCCGAATTGCCGCTTCAGCATCGACTGGAGCAGCCCGCGGTAGAAGAGCTCCTCGGCGACGGCGGCGAGGACGACGGCGGCAAAGATGGCGGCGGCCCGCCACGCACCCGAGGCGCCGGGCAGGAAGACCAGGATGGGATGCGGGCGGATCCACTCCGGGCGCAGGGCCTCCAGGAGGCGGCTGGTCAGGACGAAGACGAGGTAGACCAGCGGCAGGACGACGAGGAACCCGACCACCGCGCGGGCGGCGTCCCACAGCCAGCGCCGCCCGCTCAGCCCCAGGCCGCGGCGGAGCCCGTGTCGGAAGGTCATCGCCGCCACCGCCGCGGAGGCGGCGATCAGGAGCAGTTGCCCGATCATGCCGGCCGGCAGCATCACGGTCATGGGCGGCTGCGCGTCGCCGGTCAGGCGGATGCCCCGCACCGCCGCCACGGCCGCCGCCGCCAGTTGCAGGCACAGGTGGTACAGCAGGAAGACCACCACCACGTGCAGGAGCCCGACGCGGTTGGCGCGCGCCGGCACCCGGCGGAGGCGGAACTTCTCCGGGCGGATCAGCCGGAACGCCGACCACCCGACCAGGGCGCAGAGCCCGGCGGCCAGGAGAGTCAGCATCGGCGCGGAGAAGACATCTCCCGCGCCGGGCTGCGACGCCGCGGACAAAGCGTTTGACATTGCGTCCACCGCAAGTACCGTGAAAGAGACCGTGACCCCGAATATATTGAACGAGATCGTTGAAACCAAGCGGAAAGAGGTCGCCCGCGCCAAGCGGCGGCGCCCGCCCGCCCGCGTCCGGGCCGAGGCCCTGGCCACTGCTGAAGTCCGGAACTTCTTCACCGCCTGCACCCGGCGCCCGCGCGGGCTGGTGAACGTGATCGCCGAGGTGAAGAAGGCCTCGCCCTCGGCGGGGGTGATCCGGGCGGAGTTCGACCCGGCGGGCATCGCCGCCGAATACGCCGCCGCCGGCGCCGCCGCCGTCAGCGTCCTCACCGACAAGGCCTACTTCCAGGGAAGCCTCGATCATCTCCGCACCGTCCGCCAGGCGGTGCCCCTGCCCGTGCTCCGAAAGGACTTCCTCATCGACCCCTACCAGGTCTACGAGAGCCGGGCCGCCGGCGCCGACGCCGTCCTCCTGATCGCCGAGTGCCTCAAGCCGGGCGAGCTGATCGACCTGATGATCCTGGCCGCCGGGCTCAAGCTCACCTGCCTGGTCGAGGTCCACGGGGCCGAGCAGCTCATGCGCGTCCGCTCCATGATCGGGTTCCCCCACGCCGGGTACAGCCTCCTGGGGATCAACAACCGCGACCTGACGACCCTCGGGGTGGACCTGGGGACGACGCTCCGGCTGGCGGAGCTGGCGGAGGACCGGAGGAAGCTGGTCAGCGAATCGGGCATCCGGACCCGCGGGGACGTCGAGCGGCTGGCGGGCGCCGGCGTGAACACCGTGCTCGTCGGCGAGACGCTCATGCGGGCCGAGAGCATCGGCCGGAAATTCCAGGAACTCTTCGGCCCCCCGCCGGGCCGCCGGCCCGGAGGACCGCCAGACCGCGATCCCGCCTGATGGGCGGCTCGGTTCGCGCGGTCCGGCAGGACCGGGAAGGTTCCCGACATGAGGAGTCAGACATGATCAACGCAATCGGCAGTCGTCGGATCGTGGGCGTGGGCGCGCTGGCCTTGACCGCTGCGGCGGTCATCGCCTGGCTGCCGGCCGGCGCCCAAAGCCGCGCCGCCCGACGCGACGAGGCGCTCGAGCTGGCAGAGAGAATCCTCTACGACCAGCTCAAGGGCAGCGTCGACGTCTATTTCGGCGACGCCCAGGTCAAAGAGGGACAGCCCTCGCTCGCCGGGGTGAGGGTGAAGCGCATCGTCGGCTACGCCGGCGTCCTCTTCATCCGGGCGGAGAAAAACGAGCGAGAGCACTGGCTCATCAACCCCGCCCGCGTGGCCGCCTTCCGCGTCCGGCGAAAAGAATAGTGCGTTGCGAGGATTGAGCTCCGGGGTGCGCCCCGGGGTCCGCACGGCTGCACACAACGCAGCCGTGGCACCCGTGGATTCGTCCGGCGAAAAAACTGGTGCCCTGTTTCAGCCCCGATGGCGGGTGGCACGGTTTGCTCGCAAACCGTGTTGCCCCCGTAAGGTCAGTCGCCTTCTTCTTCCTCCCCTTCTTCTTCCTCTTGCTCTTCTTCCTGGTCGGCGCCGTCTTCGGCATTCTCCCCCGCGTCAGAGGGCTGTTCGTCCTCGCGGGCCTCTTCCTCCGGCAGCCGCAACTGTTCCGCGTTGGGCAGGTCCTCCAGGCTCCCCAGCCCGAAGACCTCCAGGAAGTGGCGGGTCGTGCCGTACAGCAGCGGGCGCCCGATCTCCTGCGCCCGCCCGGCGATGCGGACGAGGTTCTTTTCCATCAGCCCCCGCAGCACCTCTCCGCAGGCCACGCCGCGGATCGCCTCGACGTCGGCCAGCGTCTCCATCGCCGCCTGCGTCAGGCGGGACTCCGACCGGCTGGTGCGAAGCTGCCCCAGCACGTCGGAGTACTCCGGGAGCGTCTGGAACTGATACCCCCCGGCGATCTCGACGATGCGGAACGCCCGCCCCGTCTGCTCGTACTGGCGGTTGAGGGCCTCGACCGCCCGGCGGACGTTGCGGACGCCGCCGAGCTGGGCGATCTGGGAGACCCTCGCCGGCGGCAGCGGCTTGTCGGAGGCGAATACGATCACCTCGACGGTGGCGGCGATCTCGGCGCGGGCGGCGTCGATGTCGGCTTCTGCCGGCGGCGTCGGCCTGGTCTTTGCCATGATCACGTACCCTATTATCGGCCCGCGGGCGCAGGGAGCATGCAGGATATTCATTCCTCGCCGAAAGGCAAGGCCCTCTGCCGCAACCGCGGCAAGGCGGTAGGCGTGGCTGGGGCGGCACGATTCAGAGGAGGTCGCCCGGCCGGGGCGCAACCATCGCCGCCAGCGAGCCCGGGCCCTGCCGCCCGGCGACGGGCAGGCTGCCCAGACCGGAGGCCATCAGCAGTCTCCGCAGCGGGGCGGCGTAGAGCAGGCGGCTCTTGAGGGCCTTGGCCGCGATGTTCAGCCGGAGCCCCCGAGCCAGCGCGTGGTACCGCCGCGGAACCCCCCCCAGCCCCGCCCGCAGGACTTCAGGCCCTTCCGCCCCGGGCGGCCCGGCACCCT
>CAZNSB010000495.1:0-4082 GCA_964575155.1 uncultured Planctomycetaceae bacterium
GGCCGCACGCCTCGCGGGCTTCCGCCGTGAGAAGGACCGCCAGGTTGCCCGTAGCCTCTTCCAGGGCGGAGCGCTCGTGGGTGATGGCGGCCAGTTTTTTCTTCTGCTTGAGGGTCAGGATCGCGTTGGCCTCGCCGAGCATCTTCTCGAAGTTGGCGGTGGCGTCGAGGATCGCGTCGGCGATGATCTGCATGGCCTCCAAGCGGAGGACCACCTGCTCCTCCTCGGTCATGTCAGGCCGCATGCGGCTCTGGATCTCGGCCTGGATCTCGGCACGGATCGCGGCGCCCAAGTTCGCCGCCCGCTCGCGGAGTCTGTTGATCTCCAAGTCCTGCCCGGGCGTGATGCCGATCTCGGTCCGAACGTCGGCGTCCGCGAGATAGCGCAGGCCTTGGGCCCGTTGCATGAGGGTCGTCATCCGGGCGCGATCCTCTTCGGTGCCGAACATGCTCATCCCGGGGAATCCTCCGCCGGGAGGCGGTCCGTCCGGGGCATCGTTCCGGGCGGCGCCGCGCGCCACCGCGGAGCCGAGCAGTATGGCGACGGCAAGCAGCAGGCTATATGCGATCTTGGTTCTCACGGCCCTTCTCCTTGTGGTGTCAGGGATCCAGCCTCACATCGGGCATAATGCTCCTGCCGTCGCCGGGTTTCAAGGAATTGTTGGCGCACCCGCGCCGCAGTATGATCCGAGATTCTCCAGACGGCTCCCTTCCACCAAATCGGGCTGATTCCCGCCAGATTCGCGTCGCCGTGAGGACGTGGGGCTCCGGCGGTTCGCAGGGGGATGGCGGAACGCATCATTGCCGCAGGCACAGCCCTCTCCGGCGGAGCCTCGGCCACGCGGCACTTGACTTCGGCCCAGAACGGGCTATAGTGTAACAGGGAAAAGGGGTGGCAAAGTGCCGGCCTGGTGAGGGCGGCGCGTGCAAGCGCGTCGCTTTTTTGCTGCGCTTTGCCGGACGCGGCGGGGCAAGGCGATGGGCCGGGGCCTCAATCATTTCCTCGAGGAAGGCGCGAAACTCGTGCCCGACTGTACGCCGGACACGTACGCGGAGAAGGCGGCGGCGTTGTGGGGCGAGGCGGGCGAGTAAGGGGCGGCCGAAGCCCGCATTTTCTCTCTCGCGGCCGATCTCCCGTCTCGACGGCACAACCTCCCTTCCGGCCCGCCGAAAGTTGTACACGCCAGCTACGGGCGTGCTTACGGCCCGCCTATGATTCCGCTGATTGCATCAGATCGACGGTGGTTTCTGTCTTGACACACGCTCTCGCCAATTCCGCCGGTGTGTAATCACGTAGAGCCAAGTTCGCCAAAGGTGCCTCTTGCGGGGACGGGGTACATAGGTATTGGCCGGCCCTCCAGCGGTGAACAGGACCGCGAAGCGCGTCACAAGGGCCCCGAGGAGAACGTAGCCGAGAAGTACTTGGAGCGTCAGGCATATATGACCCGCCCAACTCTGAGGTTGAGCGTAGATGTCACCGAAGCCCAAAGTGGTCATTGTTACGATGGAGAAATAGAGTGCTCGCAACGGCACAAGCAACGGGGCAACGGGCCGCAAGTCGCCCTGACTCAAGTTGGCAACGATCCCTGGCGGGGATGCCAAGGCCCAGACATAGTAGATTGCTCCAAACGCTGCCGCAAACAGGAAAAAGGAAAACAGTATCCAGCCCGTCGAACGACCGTAGTCAGATAGGGCCCAGAACAAACGGAGGGGCCACCTTAAAAGACGGTGGTTGCTATACCATACCTCCCACGCTTTACGTCGGATGTTGCACTCCAGGAGTTGTTTGAGTCCTGGCTCGCAGCGTACTGCATCGAGCGGCAGCCCTGTAACATCTGTTCGTTTATCCACCTTGCAGTTTGTCAGAAGCGTTTCACTGTTGGCCTTCGCGTATCGTAGATCAGCACCACGAAGGTCTGTGTTTCCAAATTCAACATTCCTTAAATCGGCTATCCACAGTTCCGCATCCTTAAGGCTGGTGCTGTGGATCTCGACGTGCTGAAGGCAGGCAGCAAACAGCCCAGCCCGCACAAGTCGAGTGCCTGCAAGGTTGGCGTGATCCAGGCGAGCATACAAGAAGTCACAGCCGGTCATGTTGGCTCCACTAAGGTCAGCACCCTGCAGACAGCCGAAGGGGAAGAACATCCCTTGAAGTCTCGCACCCCCTAGGTTTGCGCCTTCTAAGTGCGCTTTGGGTATCACAGCGACAAAAGGTAAACCGGCTATCATAGTGCGGTCTTCAAGGGTCGCTTTCTTTTTAGGATGCATTCGGGTCCAGTATTGATAAGCCGGATTCTTTAAGTGTAATCCAGCGAGGTTTGCGCCGCAAAGCCAGATGGGCCTTGCTGGGTTATTTCTCAGGTAGGCTTGCCACTCAGCGGGGTTCCCGCCCCTCGCGGAGCACCGCTTTAGAATCGCGTACTGCTCGATATCGATCCGTGCGCCAGGAAGGAACGTCTTGGTTTCGGGGTCGTAATAGCGTCTGCGCTCAGCCATGAAGCACCCCCGTTTCGATATCGCAATGGCATCTTAGCACGGGGCGAGGTTGCACGGAACCAAAAACAGGCACATTTTTCCCTTGACGGCCCCACGGCCGCCGCTTTCTTACACACATCGTCGCTCGTCATCAGAGCGCCTGATGCCAGCGGTGGCAAACGCCCGGTGGCGGCTCAGGGACGAGATCACCCTCCACTATAGGCATGACGCCAAAGTGATACCCAAACTGACCCCAAAGCGGCCCCGAGTGAGCCCAATATGAGCCCAATGTGACCCGCCATGTGACCCGTTCTCTCCGGAGATGACGCCCTGGCCTGAACCCCTTTTCCTGGTCCACTTTGGGTGCCGGAAAATGTCAGTTTGTGGACCTTGGGAAGGAGGTGGTCAGGATGCGGAAGCGGTTCAGCGAGGAGCAGGCTTCCTCTTAGAGCATTGACCGCCCCGCGGCTCCACGCTACGGTGAAGCCTCGCGGCCCATGGGCCGCCTAACCACGACGTGCCGGCCCCTGGTCGGCCATGATAAAACGGGGTGAGCCATGGACGCATCGCCTCAGTGGACCCGCCGCAGGTTCCTGCACACGGCCTCCCTGGCCGCAGTCTCGACGCCTCTGGCCGGCGCGGCCGCGTCGGCCGCCGAGTCGCCGCCGCCCGCCCAGGGCAAGATCCGCGTGGGGTGCCTGAGCTGGTGCTTCCACGACCTCAGCCCGGCGGTCGACCCTGAGCCAGCCATCGACGTCATCGGTGACCTCGGCTTCGACGGCCTGGAGTTGATCGTGACCGCCCGCCGCGACCTCAAGGATTTCTGGACCGACGAGCGGATCGACCGGCTGCGTAAGAAACTCGATGCGAGGAATCTCGTCGTCTCCCAGTTCGTCATCTTCCAGCCCGTGGTCGAGGCCCTGTCGAGCCTCCGGGAGGACGAGCGGAAACAGGGCCTCGACTACTTCGAGGCCGGTTGCCGCATCGGCAAGAGGCTTGGCGCGCCGATGCTCAACATCGTCTCGCCGTGGGCCCGCGAGCTGAAGGGCCCGACGGCGTACCTGCCCCGCTACTTCGAGGTCAACCGCCCCAAGCCGGGCGAGAAGTTCCACATCGACATCGCCCCCGGCTTCGACTGGGACCGCGTCTGGGCCGCCTACGTCGACACCACCCGGGCCTGCCTCGAGAGGGCCAAGGCCCACGGCCTGAAGTTCTCCATCGAGCACCACACGCACTGCCTCGTTCCGGACGCTGCGTCGTTCCGGCGGCTGTGGGACACGATCCGCGATCCGGACCTCGGCTACAACATGGACGTCGGCTGGACGATGCTCCAGCGCGAGTATCCGCCCGTGGCGATCCACAAGGTCCGCAAGCAGCTCGTGAACCTGCACATGCGCGACATTGACGGGCCCATGCGCCGATTCGTCCTCGCGGGCGAGGGCGTCATGGATTTCAAGGCCATCGTCGACACGCTCAAGACCGTCGGCTTCAGCGGCTTCGCCTCGCTCGAGCAGGACCGGTATCCCGGCGACATGAAGGAAACGTGCCGCAACTACCTGCGGATGATGCGGGAGTACGTCGGCTAGCATCCCGCGAAAGGAGGCACCC
>CAZNSB010000496.1:0-4062 GCA_964575155.1 uncultured Planctomycetaceae bacterium
GCTGTGGATGCTCGGGCGCGTCCACGGCTCGACGGAATTGGCGGTCACCATCACCTCGTTGCCCAGCGTGGACACGTGCGGATACGCACACCCCGCCAGGTGCGGCCGCGGCGGCTCGACCCCCAGCCTCTCGGCCACGCCCACGACCACCTCGTACGCGCGGCAGATCGCGTCCACGTTCGTGTGCAGGTCGTACAGCGACACGCCCGCCGTCTCGGCGATAGCGGTCTCCGCGATGCCGAAGTAATACCGTTGACCCATGCGTGAACTCCTGGTGCAACAGACTATTGGGGGCGGACCGCGGCCAGCTTGATCCGGTTCTTGCCCTTCATCACGGAGACCTTCTCCAGCGTGACCCGGCCGTGCCTGTCCGCCGTCGCCTTGCCCGTCTGGATGACCTCGCCGTCGGCGATCGATCGGTTGGTCCAGGTGAAGGCCGCCCCGGGGGGCGCCTTGAGCTTCTGCAGCCGGCGGGGCGTGACGTGAACCGTGCAAGCGTTCTTGGGCGCGCCGCGCTTGCCGCCGGTCAGGTACACGGTCATCTCCCACCGGCCGGGCTCGTCCACCACGTCGGCGGTGTCCCAGCGCAGGTAGGTGTTGATCTGCCCTTCCCGGGCGCCGTCATAGACGTCCTTGGCGATCTGGCCCCAGGGGAGCTTGTACTCCACGGGCCCCGCCAGTTTGGTGGCGGTGCCGATGTCGTCGTCGAGGCTGCAGCCGGTGAAGGCCGGCAGGGACTGATCGGTCCGGAACCGAATGGGCGGATAGAACGTCCCCGACCCGTGCCCGCGAAGCCGCCAGATCACGGCGTGGGGCTGGCGGGCCTCCTGCAGCGCCTTGGCCAGGTCCACCGCGTGCGGCCAGCCGATGCCGTGGTCGTTCTTGCCGTTGCCGAAGCCGATGAAGGGCAGGTCCATCCCGGGCTTCTCGCGGACGAGCTTGGGGTCGTTGAGGTAGTCCCACACCTTCCGCCCGGCGGCGTGGTCCAGGTTCGCCTTCATGGTCCCCACGCAGCGGGCATACGACTCGTGGAACCCGCCTCCCCGGATGGCGGCGGGGTGGTGGAGGCCCACGGCCGAGTCCGCGTAGGCGAACCGCGGGGGGTAGCGGATGGGCATGAACGTCGAGCCGGCCCCGCCCATCGACACCCCGCTGACGCACAGCCGGGCCCGGTCCACCTCCCACTTCGTCGCCACCCAGTCCACGAACGCCAGCAGCCGCTTGGGAGTGAAGTCGCGCGTCACGCCCTCGGTCCACGGCCGCCACGTGCCGATGTTCTCGTGGTAGGTGGTCCACCAGTCATAGGGGTCCTGGTTGCTGGCCACGCCGATCCCGCGACGCTTGTCCTTCCACCCGTGCCAGCTATACGCCCCGCCGCTCCCGTACAGGTTCGATCCCCAGCAGTGCAGGATCAGGTTCAGCGGGGCGGGTTTGAGCGGCTTGGCCGGGACGATGACGACGTAGTCATAAGGCCGGCTGGGCAGGTTGCACCGCGGCGGCGCTTCCCACCGGGTGTAGTAGTGCAGCGTGATGCCCTTGGTGTAGAAGAACGTCTTGGGCCCCTCGACGCGTTGGAGGATCGGATCGCCTGCTCCGACCGTCTCGGCGACGGGGTCGGTCAGGGAATTGCCCTCGCCCAGCAGCGAGAAGTCCTCCTCGCCGTTCCGGGCGACGGTGACGGCGTAGTAGGCCTTGCCCGCCTTCGCGGGGTTGTGCGCGCAGATGCCCGTGCCCGGGGCCACCGGCTTGGCGCCGTCGGCCACGACGTAGGTGAACACGCCGGCGTCCTTCCTGCCCCCCCGGCCGTGGAACTCCCTGTTCCAGCACGTCCACGAGCCCACCTCGTCGATCAGCTCCGCCTCGGCGATGGTGGCGGCGGTGACCGGCTTGGCGCCGCGGTAGATGCGATAAGTGAGTCCCTTGACCGCCTCGGCGTGCTTGTTGACGAAGGCCCTCCACGTCCCCCCGGTCAGCTTCCCGATTTCCCCGAAGCGGGGGGCGGGCTGTTTCCAGGTGATCAGCGTCTGCCCGCCGCGGTGGCGGGCGGTGACGTTCGTGGCCTGGGGTATCTTCCCCCTACCCTTGCCCGACGGGGCGGTGAACGACACCTCCAGCCGGGTCGTCTCCCGCTTCCACCAGCCCAGGCGCTTGACGGCGAAGGCCACCTTTCCGGCCCCGCCGGCCACGGCCGCGGCCACGGGCCGGGTGGCGTCGAAACTGGCGAACCGCGGCGGGCGCAGCGGGAGGGCTTTCTCGCCCCCGGCCGGGAGGACGACCGCCTTGTCGGACTCGCTCTGCCAGCCCGGGCGGCGGTCCTTCCGCAGCCGCAGCACCGCCCGGAAGACCTTCGCGCCGGTCGGCAGGGCCGACAGGTCCACCTCGATCTTCTTCCCCGACGCCGTCAACGTCTTCGGGCAGGTGGCCCGCTCGCCGGCGGCGAAGCTCCACGTCGCCGCGGATTCAGCAGCCAGGGCCGGGAGGGCAACCACCGCGACCGTCAGGATCGTCAAGCCGCTCGCGCATCGTTTCATGCCCGAGTCTCCTGATCGAAGCCATACCTCCGGCATGATAAACCGTCCCGGGGCCGCGTTGGTACCGCCTTCCTCGGCGCCGGGGAGGTCGTTCCGCTTCCGGGGGTCCTCGACGGCGTCGAAGAGGCGCCCGACGCGGCCAGCCGCGCGCCTAGCCGGTTCGCAAAGCACGCGCCTCGGCGCCGCAACGGAGGGGCGGATGAATGACCGGCCGCAGACCGCCGCCAGGATGCGCCGCCTCGAATTCACGCCGGCGATTCTCGAAGCACGCCTGGCGGTCTGCAGTCCACAATCGACAATCGGCAATCGACTGTCGATAATCGGCCCCCATGGACAAGGAAACGATCATTCTGTCCTTCATCGGCCTGTGCCTGCTGCTGGGGGTGGGGCACTGGCTGCGGATGCACGTCAGGGTGCTGCGGAAGCTGTACCTGCCCTCATGCGTCATCGGCGGGCTCCTGGGGCTGCTGATCATCCAGGTGGGCAAGCGGGTCGGCCTGCCGCTGCCGGCGGCCTGGACGGCCGGGTGGAAGTACCTCCCCGGGTTCCTGATCAACATCGTCTTCGCCTGCCTGTTCCTCGGCGTCCGGCTGCCTCGGCTGCGGACCCTGGGCCGCCGCGCCGGGCCGCAACTGGCCTACGGGCAGGTCGTCGCCTGGGGCCAGTACGTCGTCGGCGTGGGGCTGGTGCTGGTGCTGCTGGGGCCGCTGTTCGGCGTGGGCGAGTCGTCCAACGGCATGTTCGGCGGGATCGTGCCCGTCGGCTTCGAGGGCGGCCACGGAACCGCCAGCGGGCTGGAGGAGACCTTCGGCAAGCTCGGCTGGGAACAGGGCAAGGACTTCGCCCTGGCCTCGGCCACCGTCGGCATCCTCAGCGCCGTCGTGGTCGGCATGGTGCTCATCAACTGGGCCGCGCGCCGGGGCTACACCACCGCCCGGAAGCGGCCCGAGGACATCGCCGAGGACGGCTCCATCGCCGTGATCCCCGTCGACCGCCGGCCCATCGCCGGCAAGCTGACGGTCTCGGCCGACGCCATCGAGTCGTTCACGCTGCACGTGGTCGTGGTGGCCGTCGCCGTCGGCATCGGGCTGCTGATCCAGAAGGGCCTGGTGCACGGCGCCAACGCCGGCGCGCGGCTGCTGCCCGAGAAGGCCGCCGCCACCGTCCGTTCCGTCGCCGGCAGCTTCCCGCTGTTCCCGCTGTGCATGCTGGGCGGGCTGATCGTCCAGCTCTTCGAGGACCGCTTCGACAGGCACAACCTCATCGACCCCGGGCTGACCCGGCGAATCCAAAACGCCTCGCTGGACTTCCTGGTCGTCGCCGCCATCGCCCTCATCCGCGTCGAGGCCCTGGCCAAGGGCATCGTCCCATTCGCCGTCATCATCGCCGCCGCCATCGGCTGGAACGTGTTCTGCGTGCTGGTGCTGGCAAGGCGGATGCTGCCGGATGCGTGGTTCGAGCGATCCATCGCCGAGATGGGCCAGTCCATGGGCGTCACAGCCACCGGGCTGCTGCTGCTCCGCGTGGTCGA
>CAZNSB010000497.1:0-4054 GCA_964575155.1 uncultured Planctomycetaceae bacterium
TCCTTGCGCCCGAAGTTGTTGGCCAGCTTGGCCAGGTCGAGGACGTCGACTTCGTTGTTGAGGTCGGCGTCGCCCTTGTGGGCGGTCCAGCAGGTGGCGGTCATCACCACCTCCGCCGAGTTCCCGCTGGAGGTGTCGACGGACATGCCCGCGACGTCGTAGTGGGCCTTCACCTTCCCCTCCACCAGCGAGTCCATGTCGTCGCTGAGGCTGATCGCCGCGACGGCGCCGGTGACGGTGGCGGCGGTGAGGAAGGTGTTGTCCACGTTGGCCGGGTTGAAGGTCTTGCTGGGCACCGGCAGGTTCAGCACCAGCTCGCCGTTGGTCAGGTTGGCGTTGCCGGTGACGGCGATCAGGTCGTTGGCGGTGCCCGCCGCCCCGCCGGCCGCGGCCATGTCGATCCGCATCTCGGCGTACTTCAGGCCGCCGCCCTCACCGCCTATCAGGGTGACCGTGCTGATGTTGAAGTAGTCGCCCCACCCGCTGGCCTGGTTGATCCGGATGCCGGTGATGTCGTCGATCGTCGCCGGCAGGGTCACCGTGTAGGTGTCCCTGTCGTACTCGCTGCCCTGGGCGGTGACGACGCCGGTCGTCTGGTTCCATGTGAAGGTGGTGACGCCGCCAGCGGACGTAACAGCCGACGGGATCAGCGCCGTCCAGATGCTGTCGGGGCCGACGTCGCCGGCCTCGGTGCGGGCCTGCTCGCTGCTGCTGACGGTGCAGTAGGCGCTGCGGACGGTGGTCGTCACGGCCAGCCCGAACTGGTTCATGTTATGGTTGGCCTGGTTACCGCCGTCGAACTTCAGCATCACCACCAGGTTGCCGGTGGCGTCGAGGTCGGTGACGGTCTGGAAGGCCGCCGCCAGCGGCTCGGACTGGGCGTGGCTGCACCAGGCGGTGTTGAGGTCGGCATCGATGGCGCCGGAGACGTACCAGTTGCCGCTGTAGAATCCGTCGCTGGCGTTGGCGTTGGTCAGATCGGCGGTGCCGAGAATGACCGGCGCGCCGAAGCTCAGGTTGCCCTGGATGGCGAGGGTGCCGACGCTGGCGCCGGGGCTCAGGCCGGCGTCCTTGCTGGCGGAGGGCGTGAGTGTCATCGTGCCGGCGCCGGTGCCGTTGTCGCCGACGAGGACCCGCCCGGTGCCGCGAATGACGCTGCTGACGGCGGCGCTGTTCAGGTCCAGTTGCAGGGTCGTGTCGTCGGCCAGGTCGATGGTGGCGGGCCCGCCCAGGGCGCTCGTGTTGTCCACGAGGAGGGTCCCGGCGGCGACCTCGATGCTGCCGATGACGTTGCCGGTGTTGTTCAGGTGGACCCTGCCGCCCTGGCTGACGGGCCCGTGGATCAGCTCGCGGACGCCGTAGTGGCGGGTGAAGTCGGAGCTGGTGAAGTCGGCGGTGTCGCCGATGATGAGCTTCTGGGCGGCGGTGAAGTTGACCTTCTTGTCCACCTGTAGCCGCCAGCCCTGCTTCATGGCGATCCGCCCCTGCGTGCCGGTGGTGGTGATGTCGCCGGACCCGCCCAGGAAGCCGGCGTCCCAGTAGTCGGAGTATTCGTAATCGGGCGAGACGGTGATGCGGGTGTCCTGCCCGAGGGCCATCGCCCCGAAGTTGTCGTAGTCGTACTTGGTCAGGATGAAGTTGACCCCGCTGGGCTGGTTGGTGACGGGCGCGTCGCAGTCGAGGATGAGCTGGGAGCCGGGCTGGAAGTCCCAGTCGGCCCCGCCGGCGAGCTGCCCGGCGGCGGCGATATAGACGGCCCCGCCGGCGTTGACGGTGATGGTGCCGCTGGCCAGGGGGGCCAGGTACGGCACCTGTCCGGTCCCGGCCCCGGCCAGGGCCAGCCCGCCCTCGTTGACGTTCACGACCGCGCCGGGATGGATCGCGTCGTCCACCATGCAGTACAGGCCGCCGGCGTTGACGTTCAGCGTCACCCCCGTCGCCAGGCCGTGCCTCTCGTGCACGATCAGGCCCATGCCGGTGGCGTTCATGTTGAAGGTGTCGGCGGTGCCGGAGAAGTTGTCCGTGCCCTTGAAGTGGTATCCGTAGAAGCCGTTGCTGTTGGGCGCGGCGAAGCGGTCGGAAGCGCCGTTGAGGTCCACCTCGCCGGTGGTGTTCAGCTCGGCCCCGTCGAAGACGATCGCCCGCAGGGGCTGGCAGTAGAAGCCGATGCCGTTTCCGGCCGCCTCATTGACCGTCCCGGAGATCGTGGGCACGTTGTCCATGGTGCCCAGGCCCTTGCAGGTGGACCAGATCGCAACCGAGCCGTTGGCGGCCAGGCCGGCGGTGGCGTAGTAGACCTTCTTCTCGGTGCCGACGATATCCCCGGCCGACGGCAGGGGCAGGTCGGGGTCGAGGATCGCCCCGCTGTGGACGGTGACCTCGGGGTTGTAGCTGGGGGTCCAGGTGCCCTTGACGGCCGCGCCCAGCAGCAGCGCGCCGCCTTCGTACAGGTGGATGTTGCCCTGGTCTTCGATGGTGTTCAACTCCAGCGTCCCGCCGCGGACCTCCACGGCCGCCGCGGACCCCAGCACGGAGGCCGTTCCCGCCGGCGGCTGTGTCCGCAGCATGTTGTTGCGGACGACGACGGTGCCTTGGCCGGCGGCCCCGGCGGCGGTGACGACGACGATGCTCCGCCCGGGCACCGGCTCGAGGCTCCCGCCACTGGCGGGCCCGATGTAGTCCACCTCCGCCCCGTCGAAGTCATTGGCGGGGTTGTTGAGATAGACGTACCCCGTCGTGCCCGGGCTCTGCCCGCCGCCGGTGAGCTTCAGCGACGCCCCCGCGCCGGTCAGGGGGCCGCTGAAGGTCATCGTCTTGTCAAACTTGAGGTCAATGGTGCAGGCGCCGTTGAGGTTGACGGTGCCGCTGACGGTCACCGACCCCGGGGCCCAGCCGGGGATGTTCTCGTTGGACAGGGTGCCGCCGTCCAGCGTGATGGGCACGTCCAGCGTGTTCATGATGCCGGCGCGGAGCCGGCCTTCCACCAGCACGGTGGCGCTGCCGGTGCCCAGGCTGCCGTCACTGTAGGAGGTGAGCTGCTGCCCTGCCGGGATGTGGATCGTCCCGTCGAAGCCGGGACTGAGCCCGTCGAAGATGACGCTGGCCGCCGTGGCCTGGATGGTGACCGTGGCCGAGCCGGCCAGCCCGCCCTGGACCCAGAAGGCGTCGGTCGCGCTGATGATGCTGTCGGCGCCGACGTTAATGGTGCAGCCGGTCAGCGTGCCCCTGTGACCGTGCAGCGTCCCGCCCGCCAGATCGATGTCCCAGCCGGTGACCGTCCTGCTGTCGAAGACGTGGACCCTGCCGTCGGGATGGACGTTGACGACGGCGGGCTTCTTGCCCGCGCTCTGGCCGACCGTGGTGACTTCCAGGATGCCGCCGTTGATGTCGACGGTGCCGGTCCCCAGGGCCCCGTCGGCGCAGATCCTGATCAGGCCGGACTTGACGTCCCAGCCGCCGCTGAACGCCGACCCGTCGGCCATGAGGTTCAGCCCATGCTGATAGGTGCTGCCCACGCCCTCGAAGGTCAGCACGCCGGTGTTGGACCCGTCGTAGTCGGCCAGCGGGGCGTAGATGTACGAGTTCGTCCAGACGTTGTGGCTGAGGTCGGAGGCGGACTTGACCCGGATGGCGTCGGAGTAGACGTTGTAGCCCGCCGAGAAGTCCATCTCGCCGCCGTCGAGGATGATCTCGTCCGGGCGGTCGTTGCCCGTCAGGTTCAGGTTGACCGTGACCGTGTGCGAGTCGATGGTGGCCGTGTCCCCGCTGCCGGGGTAGGCCACGTCGGAGGGGTTCCACGACGTGGGGCTGTTCCAGTTGCCCCCGGCGTAGTCGTCGTTGTAGTCCGTTGCCAACGCCGGCCCGGCCGCCATCAGCGCGCACACCAACCATGCCAGAGTTGCAGTTTGCCTTGCCATCTCAGACCTCCTCAATTAATCCGTCCTTTTCTGATGGTCCGTGCACCCACGTGCCGCGCAAGACGCAAGAAACGCGCCGGGTAAGACGTGGAACGAACCCGCCACACACTGTGTATTCTATCCGGAATCCCCGATCT
>CAZNSB010000498.1:0-4049 GCA_964575155.1 uncultured Planctomycetaceae bacterium
CGCGGCCGCGGCCCCTCCGACCCTCCCCCCGCCCTGGCCAAGGTCGGACGCCGCCAACTCCCCCCCGCCCCCCACGCTGCTGCCGAAGTGGTTGGCGAAGATCGTCAGGTCCAGCACGTCCACCTCCCCGTCCCCATCGAAGTCGGCGTCCGCCCACTCCGCATCCGACCGCCCGAAGTTATTGGCAAACGTGGTCAGGTCGAGCACGTCCACGTCGCCATCCCCGTTGGCGTCGCCTTTGAGAAACACGCTGAAGGTCGTCTCGTAGTCCCCGCCCGGGCCGCCCACGCCGTCGCCGTCCAGGGCGTTGCCCGCAAGGTCCTGCACGCTGTCGCGCACGCGAAGCGTGTACGTGTCCCAGTCGCCCGCGGCCGGGAGTCCGCCCTCGAAGATCAACGTCGCCGAGGTCCCGTCCGGAGCAAGGTACACGTGCTCCGGCGGCATGATGCCCTCGGTGCTTTCCACCAGCGAAATGTCCGCCTCCAGCACGCTCCGCACCGGCTCGTCGAACCGCACGTTGAGGATGCTGCTGCCGGCCAGCAGGACCGCGTCGGGCCGTATCGCCAGCGCCGCCTCCGGCCCGGCCGTGTCCGGCCGGGCAGACTCGACTGTCACGTAAGCGGAGTTGTTGGCCGTAACGATCTCGCCGCCGACGGTCGCGACGACGGCGTAGTAGTCGTTCGTCCCGGCCGGCAGACCGAGGATGTCGCTGATGAGGTTCGCCGAGCCGCCGGGGGCAAGGGCGTCCACCGCGACCGGGCTGCCGATCAGCGTCCCGCCGGCGTCGGGATCGCCCACGTAGAACTGCACCGTGGTGGCCGCCCCGTCGGCCCAGCCGACGTTCGCCACATCAGCCGTCACCCGGGCGTCCTCGCCCTGGACGTACTGGAACGCCGACACCTGGACGTTGCTGACGGCCAGATCGGCCACCAGCTCCAGCTCGACGCCCTCGGCGCCCTCGCCGAAGACGGTGGTCACGTTCTCGTTGGCCCAGACGGTGACCGGCAGCCCCGCTGAGTCGAAGGCGGTCGAGGCCATCCACTCCCCGTCGGTGGTGTCGGTCAGCCGCGCGCGCGGCGTCCACGGGTCGCTGCCGCCCAGGTCACTCGTCGTCGCGAACAGGTCGTTCTGCCCGTCCCAGCCGTGCCAGACGATCATCGCCTCGTCGCCGACGTCCACGTCCAGCCCCTCGATCACGCCGGGCGTGCCTGGAATAGCCTCAGGTGCAAGCCACGAACCGCCGGTGTGATCCCAGGTGGATGTGTAGAGAATGTCGGCAGCGCCCTCGTTGCCGACCCACCCCAGCAGCACGTCGCCGGCGGAGGTGTAGGCAATCCGCGGCTCCCGGACGCCTGCGGTGGACGAGATCGGCACGCCCGCGACAGCAGACCAGGCCGCCCCGTCCCACGTGGCGTAGTACAGCTCGGCCGTTGTGGGGTCGTGGTCGGCGTCGTGGACCCACACGGCCATCGCCTCGCCGCTCGGCCCGAAGGCCACTGTCGGCGCCCAGTCGCCCTCGGTGTCGCTGGTCAGCGCCGCCGCCGCGCCCCAGGTGTGCGTCACGCCGTTCCACTCGGCGTAGTAGATCTCAAAGCCGGGCAGGTCCATCGAGCCGGTCCCGCCGGCGTGCTCCCACAGCATCAGACCGTCGCCGTTGTGGAAGGCGACTTCCGGCCCCCCGTCGAGGGCCCCATCGGAGGTCACCGCCTGCGGCGCCGACCACGACGAGCCGTTCCAGTAGGATGAGTAGATCTCCTGCGTGTTGAGATACACGTCGTAGTCGGTGGAATCGACCAGGGCGGGGTCGATGGTGTTGTGCACCCAGGCGACCACCGCCCCGCCCAGGCCGTCAAATGCGGCATCGGGGTCGCTCTCGATCCGGTCATTGGTCGCGACGGGGTTCAGGGCCGACCACGTCCCGCCGGCGTCGCGCAAGGCGTAGAAGATCTCCGGATCGATCTCGCCCGGGTCGGTGTCGGCATCGACGACGCGCGTGACCAGCACGTTGCCGCTGCCGTCAGCCGTCACGTTCGGCCAGGGCAGCACGTCCGGCAGGACCCCGCCGGCTGCGTCGGCCAGCATCATCCCCCCCGGCGGCACGTCGCCGAAGCTCCAGGGGTCATCGGCCGGCATGGTCCAACTGGCCAGCGTGTGCTTCTTGCCCACCGTCGCCACCGCGCGGAGATTGATCTGGAACGTCCCCCAGGACCAGTCCGGGAAGCCTCCGACGCCGTCGTACTCTATACGGTAGTGCAAGCCGAGCTCGCCGCCGGCCTCGACGCCGATGTTCAGGCCGCCAACCCCCAAGCCGCCGAAGATGTAAGGCTCGGCCCATACCACGGGCTCGAAGTAGCTGCCGCCCAGGACCTCGACAGTGCCGTCGATCGCGCTGAGCCCCAGGTTCAGTTCCGCATCCAGGTACATGCCGAAGTTCATCCCCAGGGCCACGCGCACCGGGATGGGAATGAACCCGACGGGCACCCAGAGGGTATAGCTGATCTCCGGGACCGAGTACCCCCCGTCGGGGAAGGGGCTGAGATTCGTCACGCTCAGGCTGCCGGCCAAGCCCGCCAGCGAAAGATCGTCCCCGTCGGCCAAGGCGGAAAACGACATCGACACCCCGCCGCCGGGACTGAAGGTGAACGGGTCGCCGCTCCAGCCGAAGATCTCGTGGTCCAGCACCTTCGCCTCGAAGACGAACTCGTGATCCACCGGAATGTCGGCGGCGGTGGCCAGCGGCGCCACCACGCCCAGCTCGACCCCGAGCCTCAGTTCGCTGGTCTTGCCCCCGATGATCCACCAGTTCGGGTCGATCGTGTAGGTGATGTCCAGCTCCCGCGGGAAGAAGCCGTTGAGGTAGTAGTGGCCGCCGGCGAAGTAGTCGTCCCCGTCAGGTGTGCCCAGCCAGTCCGGGAAGGGCGCGACGTGAACCGTGCCCGTCCACGGATCGGAGGCATTGGCCTCGGCGTCGTAGGCGACGACCGTCAGGGCCGTGTCGCCGGAAAGCTGCCCCACGTCGAAGTCGCGCGCCCAGCCGCCATACGGGTCATAGTCCGTCTTGCTGCCAAGCGGCCCCAGTGTAAACGTCACGTGGTCGATGTCCGCCGCCCCGTCCGGGCCCACGCCGGCCGTGAACGTGTTCCAAAGCTCCACGCCGCTGACGAACCGCCCGAAGGTGTTCTCGTCGCCGTCGCCGTCCCAGCCGGCGATAACAGCAGTTACCTCCGGCGGGTCTCCGGCCGCGCCGTAGACTGCCACGGCGATGTTGTTGGCGTCACTGGCCTCGGCGATCTGGTCCCACGGGTCGGCCATCACCTCGATCCGCGCCCCCGGCGCGACCGGGGACCACAGGATGGAGACCTGCTCACTGCCCCAGGGCCCGATCGAGGGGATGGACTCGGTGCCGACGCGCAAGCCCGTGTCGAGGTCCCGGAAGCGGACGAGGACGTTGACGGCGTCCGCGCCGCCGAGGTTGTGCACCACGGCCGTGACCCGCTGCTGAGAAGCCTCCGCAGTGAGGGTGACGTCGCCGGCGCCCACCGCCAGGTCGGGCAGGAGATTCGCCGCACCGACAGACACCTTCGCCACGAAGGCGTCATAGGCGCCGTCGAGGCTCGTGTCGAAGCCGCCCGGCGTGGGGAAGTTCGAAGAGGATGTCCTGCCAGTAATCAGTGCATTGCCGGCCGCGTCGGCGGCGATTGCATAACCTTTGTCATTAGAGCCTCCGCCCAGGAAGCTGGACCACAGCAGGTCGCCCGAGGCGCTGACCTTCCCCACGAAGGCATCCCAGAAGCCGTTGTGGCTCGTGTCGAAGCCGCCCCGCGTGGGGAAGTCGGAAGACATTGTCCAGCCCGCGATCAGTGCATTGCCGGCCGAGTCGGCGGCGATTGCCCAGCCGTGGTCAATATAGCCTCCGCCCAGGAAGCTGGACCACAGCAGGTCACCCGCCCCGCTGACCTTCGTCACGAAGGCGTCATAGTTGCCGTTGTTGCTCGTGTCGAAGCCGCCCGGCGTGGGGAAGTCCGAGGACTCCGTCCAGCCCGTAATCA
>CAZNSB010000499.1:0-4038 GCA_964575155.1 uncultured Planctomycetaceae bacterium
CAAATCCCCGCCGAACTTTTTTCAAATGACCCCCAACTGCGTAACTTGGGCTAGCGGGGGCGGGATTCGAACCTGCGGCCCTGCGGTTGGACTAAACCGCTGACGCGGTACCGGATGCCCACGCTGAGGGGGACCCTCATCCACATGTGGGAGCGGGCCTGGCTGTTCCTGCGGAAGGCCGGGACCATCATCGTGGGCGTCTCCATCGTCCTGTGGGCGATCACCAGCTACCCGAAGCCGGCGGCGGACCGGCTCGCCGGGCTGGACGAGAACCAGGCCCGCAACGTGGAGTTGTCTCACTCCATAGCGGGCAGGATCGGGCATGGCCTGGAGCCGATCATGCGGCCGGTTGGGTTTGACTGGAAGACCAACACCGCCTTGATCGGGGCCTTCGGCGCCAAGGAGGTCTTCGTCGCCCAACTGGGCATCGTCCACTCCCTCGGGGAGGCGGCGGAGGAGTCCGAGCCGCTCCGCGCCGTCCTCCAGCGCGAGTACACGCCCCTCCAGGCCTTCTGCATCATGCTGTTCTGCCTGATCAGCGTCCCCTGCATGGTCACGGTGGTCACGACATGGAAGGAGAGCGGCTCGTGGAAGTGGCCGGCCCTGCAACTTACCGGCCTGACCGTCTTAGCTTACGTGGTCACTCTCATCACCTACCAGGCCGGGAGACTGCTCCGAATCGGCGCGGGCTGAACGCGGCTCCGCCCCGCAAACCGAAGCATCGAGGAAGGAGCTTTCCGCATGAAGTGTGTCAGGATCGTCTTGGCCATCGGTGCAGGTCTGACCATCGCAGCCGTATGCCTTGGCGGGGAGGACGAGCAAGCGGCCTCGAACGAGGCGCCCTCCCTGCTGGAACGCGACACGCTTACCGCCGACTGGTTCGGCCTGGGCAGGCGGTTGTCAGAGGGCGGCCTGACATTTGGCCTGAGCGCCACGCAAGTCTACGAGGCGAACGTCAGGGGTGGCCTCAGCACACACCGGCGGTCCGGGCGCTGTGCCGGCAGCTATGACCTGGAGATCGGCTGCGACCTGGAGAAGCTCATGAAGCTCAGGGGCGCCAGCCTGTTCATGCTTGCGGAGGGAAGCTGGTCGCACGGGATAGATGTTTCCTCGGTAGGCAGCCTGTTCGGGGTCAACGACGACGCCGGCGGAGACCGATCCATCGACGTTACGGAGCTCTGGTACGAGCAGGCCCTTTGGAACGACAGGATCAAGCTGCGCCTGGGCAAGATCGACCTGACCGGCGGCTTCGAATGCCGGGGCTGCCCGGTCGCCTTCGACGGCAACGCCTACGCCAACGACGAAGCCGCCCAGTTCCTCAACGGCGCCCTGGTGAACAACCCCACCATCCCATTCCCGGACAACGGCTTGGGGCTGGCGGCCTACTTCGAGCCGGTCGAGGGCTGGTACGTGGCCGCGGGCGCAGCCGACGCCCAAGCCGACGCTCGGGAGAGCGGCTTCCGAACGGCGTTTCATGGCCCGGACTACTTCTTCGGTATCTTTGAAACCGGCGTGGCGCCGCGCCTTCGCTCTCGGAAGGGACCGGTGCCGGGCGCCTACCGAATCGGCCTGTGGTACGACCCCCAGTCCAAGGACCATCTGGACGGCACCGGCCGCAAACGGGATGACGTCGGGTTCTACCTCAGTTGCGACCAGATGCTGTGGCGGGAGACGGACCGGCCCGACGACGAACAGGGGGTGGGCGCCTTCGCCCGGTTCGGCTTCGCCGACGAGAAAGTCAACGAGGTCAAGGCCTTCTGGAGCCTCGGCTGTCAGTACCGCGGCCTGATCCCAGGCCGGGACAAGGACGTACTGGCGGTCGGCGTCGCCCAGGGCCGCTTGAGCGAGGACGCGTCCTTCACCGCCAAGCACGAAACGGCGGTAGAGCTGTATTACGATGTCGAGATCGCCCCGTGGCTGCGCATCGGCGCGGACGTCCAGTACGTCGCGAACCCCGGCGGAGACAGCGACGTGAAGGATGCCGTGGTCGTCGGGTTCCGCGTGCAGGTGTCGTTTTGAAGCAAGTTCCTACCGGTTATCGACCGGGATTGGACGCAGTCGGAAAGCATGACGGATACCAGGACCGGAACGAAGCGGATTGCTTCGCGCAAGGACCTCCCGGGGGGGTAAGTCAGCCTACGCGGTGGCTCGCTCCCATGTCGTCATGCGCTTGCCGCAACGGCGACACTCGCGGCGGCGCAGGATGCGGCCTCCCCGAGTAGGGCCGGCGTGGACCAAGCGGAAGTGTTTGCAGCAGCAGTACCTCCACGTCGGGCCGTTGTCGTGTTCTCTCACGGTTGGCTTGGTCGCCTGCTCGTTCATGATCACCTCCGGACCAGCTGGACCTGCCTGCGGCCCAGGTCCCGCTGACCGTAGTGCTTCCGCCTCCGACCCGTTCCCGCAAGCCTGGCACTGGAACAGGCCATCCTAGACCCGCTTGCTGGCAGGCTAACCCACCCCGGGCCCTTGCCGCTATCAACACTGAGGGTGACGTCCCGCAAGGCAGAAGAGGACTTGACCTGCGCCGCGGTGTTTGAGTATATTAGCGGACGCTAATAGAGGCGCCGCCATGACCAAGGCGAACGAGCTGGCTCGCACGCTGAAGGTGCTCTCGGTCGGAACACGAGTGCAGATCCTTCAGCTTCTCAAGGGGCGGGCGCTGTGTGTGAACGCCCTGGCTGCCCGACTAGACGTAACGCAGGGGGCAGTGTCGCAGCACCTGCGCGTCATGCGGGACGCGGGCCTCGTGATTGACGAGAAGCGAGGCTACTACGTCCACTACCGACTGAATGAACAGACCATCGCGGCATGGCGAAAGGAGATCGACCACCTGCTGGCCCCGACGTTCGGTGCCGGCACAAAGAAGAAGGGAGCTGGGCAATGTGCTGCTCCAACGAGAAGAAGGAAGGCTGCCAGAAGCCGGAGAACCTGAAGGGCAAGCCCGAGGAGTGCTCTCCGGAACAAATCCGCGAATGCCACGGGGACGTGAAGAAGCACCCGTGCGTGGCGGACTCCGAGAAGAAGTGACGCTCCTTCGGTTTCCCGTTTGCAGCATCACTCTGCACGGCAGTGGCAAACACGCGAGCTGCTGCGCTGCGTGTGCGATGTGATATTACGCGCCTCAGCGGAGAGACAGATGAGCGCCCAGAGCGAATGCAGCGATGAGGAGAAGCTGCCAGATTTCTACGAGACGGTTGCAGATGACCTGCTCGAATACGTCGGTCCTTGCGATGGGGTCTGGCTGGACGTGGGCAGCGGTGCAGGCGCACTCGGGCTGGCGGTGGTGTCCAAGTCCACACGCGGGGTCCTGGTCCTCTTGGACCCGGATGCCGAGGCGCTTAGGTCCGGCTTGACGGCGGCGCGTAACCGTGGCTTGGCCGGGCGGGTGGTCGCGATCGTCGGCCGTGCCGAGAGCATTCCCCTACCGGATGAGTCGGCGGACGTTGTGATGAGCCGAGGCTCGATCTTCTTCTGGCAAGACCAGGTCCGGGGAGTGCAGGAGGTGTATCGCATTCTCCGGCCCGGCGGCAAGGCGATGCTGGGCGGCGGGGTAGGCCGTGGATACCCGGAGTGGGCGCGGCGGGAGTTCTTCCGCCAAAGACGACAAGGCGCCATGAGGTCAGGCCCGGACGGTATCAGGAAGTTCGCTGAGAGCCGAAGCCCAGCCAGATTCCGCCGGATCGCCCTTGCCGCCGGGTTGAAGGCGTTTGAGGTAAAGGGCGGCAGCGGCCTGGCAGCCTTGGACCCACGTGCAGGGAGCGGAATCTGGCTTCGCCTTGCGAAGGAGACCCAATAGCCATAGCTGCTGTGATTGAGGTGCGCGGGTTGACTCGCCGCTTCGGGAAACTCCTGGCGGTGGACCATGTGCATTTCGCGGTAGAGCAAGGCGAGGTATTCGCCATCCTGGGCCCGAATGGAGCCGGCAAGACCACCACGGTCCGTATGCTCACCGGGGTGCTCGACCCAACCGAGGGCACTGCCAGCATCCAGGGGCACGACATCCGCTTCCACCATGGGGATGCGATTCGTTACTGCGGC
>CAZNSB010000500.1:0-4037 GCA_964575155.1 uncultured Planctomycetaceae bacterium
ATGTACACGTTTGCGCTTATCGCGCTGGTGTGCATGCTGCACTTCGTGGTCCGCTACAGCCGGAGCCGCAGCCGCCTGGCGGGACGGATCGGGTGGGCGTACGTGGTGGCCCTGCCGCTGATCGCCCTGGTCTGGTCGGGCGGGTTCGC
The DNA here is from genome assembly GCA_964575155.1 of uncultured Planctomycetaceae bacterium. Taxonomy (GTDB): domain Bacteria; phylum Planctomycetota; class Phycisphaerae; order SM23-33; family SM23-33; genus CAZNSB01. The sequence continues at coordinate 150 of CAZNSB010000500.1, forward strand.
TCGCGTGCGCGAGGCGGAGGGCCTGGTGGATCAGGCCGCGCCGCTGAGTTGGACGAACTGTTTCCCGTACATGCCGGACCTGCGGCCGGCGGGGGTGGGGGTGTTTCTGCTGACGTGGCTGGCCGTGCACGTGTACTGCCAGGTGGTCCTGTGGCGGTACGACGCCTCCGGCCGGTGCCCGGAAGAGGCCACCGCCCGGCTGGGGCTGGTCCGGCTGGCGCTGGTCGTGATGGCCGGCGGCGTCCTGATCGACGTGGTCGCGGTGGCGCTGCTGGGCTACCGTGGCCTGTCGTTCATTCCGTTCTTCTCGGTGCTGATGAGCGTGTTCGTGGGCGGGGCGCTGCTCCAGGACCACCGCGAGGCCAAGCGCGCCCGCCGCACCATCGGCGATGTGACGTGGTGACCGGCGCTACGGTCGGCACCGGTCGCGGGCCGCCGTCAGCAGCGGACCGAGTTCCGGCGCCATCCACTCCTTGGAGGCCAGCAGCCCCAGCGCGTGGTCCAGGTCCTCGAAGGCGTGCTGGGTGATCTTCTCGCCGTGGAGCACGAGGGCGGCCGCAATCGCCGCGTAGTAAACCGTCGAGGCCACCGCCCGGGCCGCGTCGCTCGCGCTCTGGCGAACCAGCGTCTTGCCGTAGTCCTTCAACGCCTTCAGGCTCTGGACGTCGGTCTCGGGGTCCAGCAAAAGGTCCCGGATGGTCCGGCCCCGGCGGTTGCCAAGGGTCGGGGACGACCGGCTGAGCATCGCCGTCACACTGGCCGACCGCGAGACGTCGAGCGCGAGTTCCGCGGTCAGCATTTCCTGAATGGTGTCGCCGGACGCCGCGTCGGCGTTGCCGGGTTCGTCCGGTGCCCCGATTTCGGTCCCGATCGAGAGCAGCCGCGCTATCTGATCGGGACGCAGGCCGTTTCTGGATTCCGCCATCGCGTACGACTCCTGCCAAAGGCTGCCCCTTCCCAAACGGTGCCGCTTGGGCCGATCCCCGCTTTTTGCGACTGGTTGCTTCGCCGCGTCCCGCCCGAAGAGCCTATCCGGATAACCCGCTCGGCTGCGGCCGGCTGCAAAGGCCGATGCCTGCGTTGTCGGCCCAAAACGTCCTCAACGTGGCATGAAGCCACGGCTCCGGGCGTTTTGGGCCTGCCGGCCTTGGCCTCGACCTTTTCGCTCGGCCTCGCGACGAGCGGGTTATTCGGATAGGCTCTAACGCGGGCCGCGCACAAACCGTACCGCCCCCCCACGGTGCCTTGTCGGGGCGGTCTAGGCGGCGAGGCCGGTGCACAATCGCCCGCCACGCCGCCAAAAAGCCGATTTTGCGCTCGCGAGGGGTCATGGGTGCGGCTCCCACCGGAGCCTCTCGCACTCCCCGCAGAACGATACGCAAGGTGGGTCAGGATCTTGCGCCGCTTTTTGAGAGAACGGCCATCAGGTCGCGGATTTCCTGATCCACGTCGACCTCCGTTCCCCCCAACTGGCGGACCTGCTGCCTGAGGACGGCCTGGAAGGTGCGTTTGACGGTCACGATCATGTTCGACGCCTTGGTGGGATCGGTCACCCCGAGCCGGGCGCACAGCTCGGGAAGGGGCGGGGGCGTCACGTCGTCCATGATCGGATCGACGACGCGGGCCTTGAAGAGGTGCCAGTGCACGTTCTTGCTGGTTTCGTAACACTGCATCCTGGTCTGCCCGAGGGCGTCTTCGAGCAGTTGCGAGGCCCAGACGTAATCGAAGGCCGCCTCTGGGGACGCCTGGCAGGCCGGTTCCGGAATGTTGTACGATTCCGGCCCTTCCAGGGGGATCAGGCCCTCCCGGGGGCGGCGTTTCCTGGCCGATCGGCTCCGGCGCGCACTGGCCACGTACCGGTCCAACGCCGTCAGCAGGAACGTCCGGAGCCGGCCCTTGACCTGGTCGGCCTGCTGGAAGAGGCCCCGCCCCAGGACGACTTCCTCGAAGAACCCCTGGGTCAGGTCCTTGGCCTCGTCGTTGCTGTGCCCCTTGCAGCGGAGATAGCAGTAAACGGGCTTCCAGTACCGCTGGATGAGGGTGCCGACGGCGGAGCGGCGTCGGCCCTCATGCACGGTCCGGGCCCGGCTGATGTCGGCCCAGTCGGTGGTGTGGAAGGCGTCGTCGCCTCCGCCCATATTGGTTCTGTCACTGCGCCGAGGCTTCGTCATGGCGCCGGACCTTCCTCGGGGGGCGATCCGCCGGACGGCGTCGCGGAGTCGGCGGGCGGGGCCGATTCGGCTTCTGCCGTCCCGTCAGCGCGGGTCGGCGGCCGGGTGCCGGTCCCCTCGGCCAGGCCGGCCCGCCTGGCGTACGCCCGCCAGCCCGGGCCGCGAAGCGCCGCGGGAAACAACTCCAGCAACACCCGTGCCCGGGCCGGCTCGCCTGCCTCCAGGGCCGACTGGGCCTCCTCCAGCACGCGGGTCCGAAAACGCTGTTCCTGGAGCCCTTGTTTCTGGAGCGTCACCATCCGGTGCTCCAGGTCGTGGATCCGCGACCGGGCGATCAGCAGGAACGCCACCAGGATGGTCAGCACGGTGAAGGCGATGCCCAGGGCCACCGGATACCGCCGGACGATGTTCCGGACGAGGTTGGCCAGGGTGGGCGGCCGGGCGGTGATCACCTCGCCGCGGAGGTAGTTGTGGAGGTCCTGGGCGAACTCGGTGGCGTTGGCGTACCGGTCGTCCGGGTCGTGGGCGAGGGCCTTCAGGAGGATGGATTCCAGTTCGCGGTCCACGTCCCGGCTGATTTCCCGGGGGCGGATAGGGTCTTCTTCCGCAATCCGCTGGAGCACCTTGTGCCGCGGCGGCGTCAGGTCGTGCGGCGTGTGGTTGGTGATCAGGTAGTACAGGATGACGCCCAGGGAGTACACGTCGCTGCGGGTATCGGCCTTGTTGTGCTTGCCGGCCGCCTGCTCCGGCGACATGAAGGCCGGCGTGCCGGCCACCTCGCCGTCCACCGACACCTTCAGGCTGTCGTCGTCCTCCATGAAGGCCTTGGCGAGCCCGAAATCGACGATGTGGGGCTGCCCGTCCTTGCTGACCAGGATGTTGGAGGGTTTCAGGTCGCGGTGGATGACGCCGCGCTGATGGGCGTGCTCGACCGCCCGGACGATGGTGAGCATGAGATCGACGATCTGGCGCGGGCCCAGACCCTGCCGGCGGACGTGGCCGTCGAGGCGGTCCCCCTCGATCAACTCCATGGTGTAGTAATACATCCCGTGGTGGAGACCGCTGTCGTAGACGCGGGCGATGTTGCGGTGCTCGAGGCGGGCGGTCAATTCCACCTCGCGCTCGAAGCGGGCGATGACCTTGCCACTGAGGTTCGCGCTGAGCAGTTTCAGCGCCACCTCTCGCCGCGTCCCGAGTTGGACGGCCCGCCACACCGTTCCCATGCCGCCGTGACCGAGCGGCGCGGTCACGTAGTAGCCCTCGATCTGCGGGGCGTTGGACGGCGGCGCGGTGGGGGTAGGACCCGGCTGGGTCTCGCCGCCGTTCGAACTGATGGTGGGTAGTTCGCCCGGACCCGATGGCTCAGGCACCGTATCGCCCCCTTGGTTGGCGGGACCCGGCCGACCGGCCCCGCAGCATCGAGGGCAGGAGGCGCTTCGCCCAAGCGGGCATGGGCGCCCCCGGCGGGGGGATCGACCGGAGACGGCCGCCGGGCTCCCAGCAGGCGTCTCTGCCGAAGGCAGGCACAACGTAAACCCGCCGCCTGTAGACTCTAACGCGCGTCGCAGGGGCGTCAAGCCAAAAGCCGCATGCGGCAAGCCACAAGCCACGAGCCCCAAGCCCCAAGTAGCGGCCGGGCCATGCCCGGCCGAGGGCTTCGGTGCGGCCCGCCTTCGGCGCCTAAGAGGCTGTTTCCATTCCCTCTCCCCTGGCGGGA
>CAZNSB010000501.1:0-2511 GCA_964575155.1 uncultured Planctomycetaceae bacterium
GGATTCCCAGCTCCAGGCGCCGGCGGCTGCTCCGCACGGTGCACATCGACACGAATTACTGGAAGACCTTCATCCACACACGGCTGGCAGTGATGCCGGGCGAGGGGACCCCAATCGCGATGTATCGCGATTGGGGACCCCGACAAGGGCTGCCTGTCGCTGTTCGGGCAGAAGCCCGCCGAGCACCGCCTGTTCGCCGACCACGTGACGGCTGAGTACCGGGTCCGGACCGAAGGCCGCGGCCGGAAGGTGGACGAGTGGAAGCTGCCGCCGGCCAAGGCGGACAACCACTGGTTCGATTGCCTGGTGGGCAGTGCGGTCGCGGCCTCGATGCTCGGGGTGTCGGTCATGGAGAGGGCGGCAGCGGGGCAGAGGAAAGCCAAGCGAAGACGAGGAGCGGTTTCGTACCTATAGGAGTAAATCGATATGGCAACGAAGACCAAGACCAAGAACGGCGAAAGACGCAGTTCCAGGGGCCCGGGCCGCCCCAAGGGCTCGACGAACGCGGACGCCGACGTGATCATCGTCGAGCCCTCCCGCTGCCGGGGTTGCGGCAGCACGCGCCGTAGCGACTACTACGGGAAGACCGAACAGGCGTTCCGGGGCGAGCACAGCGGCCAGCCCTTCACGCACATCGTGCGGCGACGGACAAAGTGCCTGGACTGCCGGCAGGCCCGCGTGGACAGGGCCTATGAGAACCGGCCTGAGGGGTGACGCGGTCAGCCATCTCCTTCGTTGGACGAGGGTCAGCCCGCCCAGGGCCAGCAGGAGCGCCGTGGCGGGCTCGGGGACGGACTGCCCGGCGTCGCCCGTGATGCTGCCGAAGTTGTTGGCGAAGACGGTCAGGTCCAGCACGTCCACGGCGCCGTCGCCGTTGAAGTCGGCCATAGACCAGTCCGCGTCGGCGGCGCCGAAGTTGTTGGCGAAGACGGTCAGGTCCAGCACGTCCACGTTCCCGTCCAGCTTGGCGTCGCCGGGGAAGAACTCCTTTGGATCGCCGCCGTTGAGGTAGTACAGCCTCAGCCCGTTGCGGTTGATCTTCGCCCCGGCGTTGAGCACGAGGGTCCCGGTGTACAGGGCCTCGTCCATGAGGCCGCCGTCCTGCTGGTTGTCGAACTCATCGACGAGCCTGATTCTCCCGGCCCCGACCGCGGTGCCCGTGCCGAGCTGGAGGCTGCCCACGGCGAAGTTGTCGGTCCAGCCCGCGGCGACGGCGCCGAAGTCCTGCCCGGCGACCTCGAAGTCGTCGGTCACGCCCGCGCCGCCCTCGAAGCTCAGCGTCAAGTTGCTCAGCCCGGCCAGGTCGGCCGCCACGGTGTTGGTGTTTTCGAAGTCCGCCCCCGTCATGTGGAACGTCGCCCCCGTCCCCGCAACCAGAACGCTCTTGGGTCCGAACCTCAACAGGCTGGAGATGTCGACCTGCGCGCCCGGCCCCGTGATGTCGAGCGTCCCTTGGCCGCTGTAGCCGACGTACAGCCTGGCCGCGCTCAAGACCCCGCCCGAGATGGTATAGGTCCCTTTCGATCCCGGGTAATAGCCCAGGTACAGATGGCCCGCCCAGTTGCTCCCCCCGCTCTGCCGGAATATCCCCGTGCCCTCCCGGCCGACGATTACATTCCGGGCCGACAGAGCCCCCGTCCCGCTAAGCTCGTACCGCCCTGACGAACCCGACGAGTAGCCCACGTAAAGGAAGTTGTTGACCGTATTTGTCCCTCCCATTTGCGTGAAGGTGCCCGTGCCCTGAGAGCCGATGGATTCAGAGCGCGCCGACAGAGCGCCGGCACTGATCCCCGATCCCGGAGCGTTTACGGACAAAGTCCCGTCACCCAGGCTCACGTTGCCGGTGCCGGAGACCATCACGCCGCCGTAAAGGGAGAGGCCAAGGAAGCCGTCCCCATCCGCGGACGCAGCGATGGTCCCGCCACATTCGACGTAGTCGTCGATGGACCCCCAGCCCGAGATGGCCTGGCCCGGGGGCACCGTCAGTGTCGTCCCGGCGATGTGCGTTGGCCCGGCATTGCCGTAGGTGCCGAAGGCGGCGCCCGGGTCGAACCCGGTGGGGACAATCAGCAGGGAGTTCCCGGTGATGGTCAATGTGGCCGAACCCGTGTTCAGAGGCGCCGCCACGAACTTGACGATGGCGTTGTCGGCCTGGATGGCGCCGGTCCCGCCACCGAAATCTAACGTGCCCTTGTTGTCCAATCCCCCGGCGATCCGCAGCGACCCGCCGGTGAGTTCGTAGCGTCCGGAGGGCCGGACCTCGAGATACGTAGCCGTGTTCGTGCCGCCGCTCTGCAGGAACGTGCCTGGTCCCACCATGGCGCCGACGTATTCATACTTGGCCGACAACGCTCCCGTCCCGCTCAGCTCGTACAGATCCGACGAGCCCCAGGTGCCCAGGTCGAGGCCGCGCCTGATCGTGTTCGTCCCGCCGGTCTGTATGAACACGCCCCTGCCCGCTCGCCCGACGATTTCATCCCCCGCCGACAGAGCCCCCGTCCCGCTCAGCTC
>CAZNSB010000501.1:2611-4036 GCA_964575155.1 uncultured Planctomycetaceae bacterium
GCCGACAGAGCCCCCGTCCCGCTCAGCTCGTACCGCCCGGAGGAGCCGGAGTCGTAGCCCAGGTAAAGATCCTTGGTGACCGTGTGCGTCCCGGCGGTTTGCGTGAAGGTGCCCGTGCCCCCATAGCCGACGTATTCATAGTATCCGACCGACAGCGCGCCCGTGGTACCCAGCTCGTAGCGCCCGGAGGAGCCGGAGTCGTAGCCCAAGAAAAGGTCCCTGGTGACCGCGTGCGTCCCTCCGGTTTGCGTGAAGGTCCCCGTGCCATAGTAGCCGACGTATTCAGAGTAGCCGACCGACAGCGCGCCCGTGGCACCCAGCTCATACCGTCCAGAGGACCCGGAGCTGTGGCCCAGGTAGAGGTGGTAGCTGACCGTATTCGTCCCGCCCGTCTGTGTGAAGGTTCCCACGCCCCCGGAGCCGACGTATTCGTAGTAGCTGACCGACAGGGCGCCTGTCCCGCTGAGCTCATACAGACCCAACGAGCCCGCGTAGCGGCCCAGGTAGAGATCGGTGCTGACGCTATTCGTCCCGCCGATCTGCGTCAAAGTCCCGGTGCCCCTAAAGCCGACGTATTCATAATCGGCGGACAGGGCGCCTGTCCCGCTCAGCTCGTACAGACCCGACGAGTCCGAGGAGCTGCCCAGGCACAGGTCCCAGCGAATCGAGTTCGTCCCGCCGGTGTGCGTGACCGTGCCGGAGGCGGCGTATCCGGAATACAGGACACCGGCGTTGGCGGTTCCCGACGAGATAGCCGCTGTTCCATCGTTGTCGATATAGGCATAGTCCGATGCTATCGGCACCCTCGCGGACCAGTTGCCCCCATCGAACCAGTCGCCCGTGCCTGCCTGCCAGTAGGTGTCGGCCGCCCTGGCCGGTGTCGCCAAACCAAGCATGAGGACCAAGCAGATGCACGTAGTCGTTCCTGGTGTGCCCCGCATCGTGTTCATTGCGTTTCCCTTCTCTGTTCCATCCTGCTGCGCCCGCGCACCGTGCACAAGCCGTATCTCTGCAACTGCCAGAACAGGTGGGCGCCCCGTAAGCGCACACCCGACTACCCGTGAGCCGTTGAGCGGAACAACCCTCCGACAGAAACGCCCCGCCTCCAGGTAAATGACTATCCTACGCGAGAATGCCGGCTCTGTCAAGGGCTCATATGCCTTGATGGCCAGCCGCAGAAACAATTCGGATTCCGAATAGGTTCTGTCGCGCGTCCTTGATGGGAGCACGTCCATGCCGTCCAATAGTCTGTGAGTAATCGGCGGCCGCTCCGCAGGGGCGGGCCGCGACAACCGAATACTGCCCAGCGAACAGGCCCGGCCAGGCCTGAGCTCCCCACGGGACTAAAGCCCCACCTTCACCGCGCGGTGTGGAGGTGGGGCTTTTTCTTTGGGCCGCCCCTGCTTCGCCAAGGCTACGCAGGGC
>CAZNSB010000502.1:0-4011 GCA_964575155.1 uncultured Planctomycetaceae bacterium
GCCTCGTCGGCGAACCGCGGGATGATGCGCTCCATGGCCTTCTCCCACGCCCGGCCGTCGGCCGAGGTGAATGCCAGGAACCGCTTCCCGCGCCGAACGAGCCTCAGCCACGAGTGATCCGCCGGGAACGAAGGGATGCTGATCCTGCCCCCAGCGAGATCGGGGAAGTCGGCCGGCCCCCTCATCCCCCGGCCGGCGGTGCGGTAGATGCCGAAATGAGACCCTGCGAAGGGCTGGTCCATCCTCTTGCCCTTGACGAAGAGGCCCAGCCAGTTGGACTTGCAGATGCCGCTCTCCGCGGTGGACAGTCTGATGTCGGCAATCCGCGCGGTCAGCGTGAAGTCCCCCGTGACGCGCTGATGTCCGAAGCAGAACCCCTCGCCCGAGAAGGACATTCGGCCGTCTCTGTGCCGGACGCCAAGAGGGAACACCGATTCACCCAGGACATCAAACTTCCATGGCCCGTCCGTGCGGTTCCGCGCCGTCAGGCCAAGCACATTCGACTCGACCGACGACTCGTCGTCGTACCAGAGGCGCGCCCAGAGCCGGCTGTCGCCTTCAGGAAGCAGGACATCGAAGGCGATGCCGGCCACGTCGTCGGGACGGGCAAGCGAGCGGCTCTGGAGCAACCGACGGCCGCGGAAGAGATGGGCCTTGTTGATCCGATGCCCGCGAGGCTCGATGGCCGCCCGGATCTCCACCAGGTTATCCCTCAGAACACCCTCAGAGACGGCGCCGTCAAGGGCGATGTCGATCGATGGCAGACCACGGCTGTCGCTGCACACGAAGTCATCTCTCGACAGCGGGCGGAGCCCAAAGCCGGGGCCTTCCCATCTCACGGATATCCTGTCGGCGAGATAGGCCTGGGGGCCTTTGAAACAGGCCAGATCAAAGGCATGCAGGCCGCGGCTCAGTGCAAGCGGGTACTGCTTCACCGACGTGCTGTGGATCCCGTCGTTGTCGGCAACGACCTTGCCGTCTACGCTCATGCGGCTGCCGTCGCACGTTCCCGCCGAGATGACATACAGCCCGTCCGCGGGCACCCGAAGGTAGCCCGTGTAGTGCAGCGCATAGAGATTGTCGCGATCCTCGCGAATCGTGTCGTCCAGGGTCCTCACACAGCCCTGCCTGGCCGGCTTCAGAGCGGAGAGGTCGGGGAGCCGTTCCCATCGTGCCCCTTTTGGCGCTTCGTAATAGAGATATCGGAGCCCGGGACGAAGCCCGGCCGCTTCTGTGACGGGAGCCAGCGTCGCGGTCCCCACGGGAATCACCATCGACTTCTTCTGGTCGAAGATGTCGGTCACGGTCAGCCGCACGCTCTTCGGAGCCTGTTCGGCATCCAGACGCTTCACGCGAACGTGAGGAGCGGATTCCTCGAACACCGCCAGCGGCGCGCCCTCTGCCCCGCGCGTCCCAAATACCTCGACCCGGTAGCCAATCTGCGGCGCGGCGCTCCCGGGGACCTGCCACCTGACGCTCACCTGGCTCCCCCACACATCCGCTTCGGCGCGCTCCACCGCGGGCCGATCGAGAGCGGGCGTATCCGGCTGCTTGGTCGTCACGTAAGTCTTTGTCTTCTGACCGCCGATGTCGCCCTCGACGGGACGGTCGAACCGCATGACGGTGTCCCCCTCGATGAGCCTGAACTGCGAGGGGTTCTGTGACCCGACTTCGTTCGTCTTGAACCACTTCCCATCCAGGCGGCAGTAGCCGAGGCGCCGCTCGAACGCGCGGTGGACGCTCTCGGGCGCCAGGGCCTCCACGAAGCCGCTGTTGCCCATGACCCCCGTCTCGCGAGATGGGATGCTCACAACGCTGTGGGTGTGCCACTCGCTCCTCTCCACGTCCTTGACCCACCAGCCGACATAGGTTTCCTTGTCGCCCCCCTGAACAGGTGACCACACCCGCATGACCATGCGATACCATGCCCCGGGACGCAGGAAGGGGGGCTTCCCGTTCGCGCCGCCCTTGGCGCCCTCGGCACCGTATCCGTGTCGGTAGAAGTGGTCGCCCTCATGAATGTTGGTCATACCCCCCCAGTAGGACATGAACATGCCCGGCGGCGTCTTCGCTCCGTGCGTCGCCAGACCACCGTAGAAGGTGCAGTACTTGTTGGGGAAGAACGTGATGTACCAGAAGCAGTAGTACGTGCCCTGGTCCCAGTGGGGCCAGCGCAACTCGCTCATGACGATGTCCGCGCCCTTTCGGACATTGGGCGAGAAGCCGGTGGCCTCGGCATCGGGAACCGCCAGCCAAGGTGCAACGCCGATCACCGCCACCGTTGCCAGAGCAACGAGCCGTCCCGCCCTTCGCCGATCACCCATCGTGCACCCTCATGGATTGTGGCCTGCCCCCGTTTTCCGGTCCAACTTCAGTGAGAGCCCTGCCGACGGTGGCGTGCACCCCATATCGGGTCCAGATGGCGTGCGACTTCCCCGCATCATGGAGCTTGGGCAGCGGCCGCAGGCCGAGGCGGTGCTGGACGTGCCGCCATCGACGTACTACCGGTGGCGGCGGAAATACTCGCTGCCGGCCATCCACCGCCCGCGCACCTTCTCGCCGAGCACAATCGCGTCGAACCGGTCGCCGCTCTGAATCGTCAGCGCGCTGCCGCCCCGCTGGGTCAGGTTGTCCAGAGTGACCCAGGACACCAGCGTCTTGGCCGTCTTGGGTGCCGCTGCGCTGCAGACAGAGCCGACGAGGGCGAGCGCGACGCCGATCCGAACCATCCGCGAGAGCATACGAGTCACAGCAGTTTCCCAATTCCCGAGATTCCCCGGATGAACTCCAACCCCGGACCGCCGCCGTGCTGCCGGCGGCCGGACCGTGCGGGAGGAGAATGCCTTCCTGTTACTTGATCAGTTCCAGCATCGCCCGGCCCAGGGCGTCGCCGATCAGAAAGTAGCTCTCGGCGTTGCCGAACCAGTGGTGTCCATGACCGACATTGGGCGACATCTCGCGTGGGCGGGCGAAGCCGCTTGTCTCGACGAACCGGGCGTTGCGGATCTTCGCGGTCCCTTCCTTCTGGGCCTTCCTGAACGCCTCCATCGACGAACCGGGCTTGGCCGGCCCGCCGTTTCCCCATTCGCCGACCACGACCGGCATCCCGGGCACACCGAATTCCTCGCGCAGGTCTTTGACAAGATTCACCAAGTTCTGCGCGTACTCCGGGATGGCCGGCCTGGTGCACATGTCGTTCCAGCCCTGCATCCAGAGGAAACCGGCGAGTTCGTATTCCCGCCCCTGCAGTGCCGCCAGCGCGGCGCGGATTTCCTCGACCATCTTCGTGTAGTACGGGCCGACCGTGCCGCCGGAACTTGGTGGCCTGAAATCAACATACAGGCTCTTGCCTCCCCAGGCGGTCTTGATCAAGAGGACCGGTTCCTCGAAGAAGTCGCCCACGACATGCCCGAACTGGAGTTCGGGCCCGATGTGACTGTGCTTGCCGTATCCGGTATACCCGACGGTCAACCCGCCCGTGCGGACCTTGTCGTGGGCCTTGAAGGACATCCGCACGTCGTCACGCACCACCCAGTGGCCGTTCTCATCCTTGAGGTGCTTCATCTTCGCGGCACTCCGGGAATGCTCCATCGACCAGACCAGGTTGCCCTTGCCGCCGTTGTAGTATTCCTCGTGATCCATGGACACCACGCCCTGGCCTTCCATGTTCGACTGTCCTGCGAGGATGAAGACCTTTATCGGCCCCTTCGCCGTGTCCTCCGCGTGCAAGCCGGTGCATGCAACAGCCACAAGCATCAGCACGGTCAGGGCCGATTGAAACGTTCGTCGCTTCATGCCTTCTCCCGTCATGGGCTCAGGAGGAGTTTGCGGTTCGCCCGCCGGCCTACCGCCGGATAGGAAACCTGGTGCCGCGTGGGCGTGCAGCAGTGCCTCCGGAAGTTCACTGGGCCGGTAGAGCCCCTTCCTGGATGGAGCCCTGCGTCCCTCTCCCCACAACATCCTCCGCCACGCAGCACTCTACCATCCCACCCACGGCGTGCAACGGCATTC
>CAZNSB010000503.1:0-4001 GCA_964575155.1 uncultured Planctomycetaceae bacterium
GCACCGGCCAGAGGCTCATCGCCGGCGAGCTGGTCGTCGCCCACAGCGCCCCGGCCGACGTGGTCCAGACCAGCGGGACGGTGGTCGCCGGCACCTTCCGACTGGGCAACCCCGACACCGGAACCGGAGCGGTCTACGACCTCCAGGGCGGGTCCCTGCTGGCCCCCACCATGTACATCGGCAACGGCGGCAGGGGCAGGCTGAACTACTCCGGCGGGGTCCTGGGCGCCAACGTCATCCACGTCCCGCACTTCGGCGGCCTTCACGTGGACGTTGACTGGAACTGCCTGGCCCTGCTGAACATCAGCGGGGGGGTCGTCGACACGGGGGTCAAACACCTGTACCTCGACGGCCCCGGGTATGCCGGCAGGATGAACCTGACCGACGGCGGCCTGTACGGCGGCCACCTGCACGTCGGCGACGCTTACACCGGCGAGGTAACCCACACCGGCGGCAGCAGCTACCTCAGCCTGCTTCTCTACCTGGGCGACGGCGCCGCCGGCAGCGGGACCTACACCCTCAGCGGCAGCGGCGACCTGTCCGCCATGTCGGAGTATGTCGGCAACTTCGGCCGAGGAACCTTCCTCCAGACCGGCGGGACGAACACGGCCAGGAGCTCCCTCTACGTCGGCTACGTCGCCGGCGGCAGCGGAACCTACGAGCTGGGCGGCGGCGCGCTGTCAGCTCCCACGATCCGCCTCGGCCAGTTCGGGACCGGCGCCTTCCGCTGGACCGGCGGGAGCTGCCAGGCTGAAGACATCTACGTTTACGCCGGAGGGAAAATGGACGTGGGGCTCGACTGGACCTTCGACCAGGCGCTGAACCTCCATGGCGGCCAGGTGGACCTGGGAACCCACAAACTGACCCTCGACGGGCCGGGCTCCACGGCCGAGTGCAATCTCTACAGCGGCTCGCTGGCCTCGAAGTACCAATACGTCGGCTACGCCCAGCGCGGGCGCATCGAGCAGGACGACGGCACCAACACGGTCGCCTACTCGCTGTACCTGGGCTATGCCCCGGCCGGCAGCGGCACCTACCGGCTTGACGGCGGGACCCTCTCGGCCAGGGACACCTTCGTCGGCTACCGCGGCGGAGGGCTCTTCGACCACAACCAAGGCGACCATACCCTCACCAACAGCCTGTACCTCGGCTACCTCAGCGGCAGCGACGGGACCTATGCCATCAGCGGCGGGCAGCTCTCGGCCCAGAAGGTGTACGTCGGCTGGGACGGCGCGGCCCGGCTGAGCTACGGCGGGGGGACGCTCGACGTGGGCCTGGTGCGCGTCAGGCCCGGCGGGCGGGTGGACGCCTCCGCCGACCTCACCTTCGCCGGTGAGATCCGCATCGAGGGAGGCACCGTCGACATCGGCAGCCGCACGCTGACCCTCGACGCCACCGGCGTTGACGCCGGCATCCAGCTCAGCGCCGGGGCGCTCTCGGCGGAGGACCTGACCCTCGGGGCGGCGCAGCAGGGCTGGGCGGTGCAGTCCGACGGGACCACCACCATCGGCCACGCCTTGACGCTCGGCGACCAGGCCGGGGCCGTCGGCACCTTCACCCTCACCGGCGGCAGCCTGTCGGCCGAGAGCCTCCGCGTCGGCTGGGGCGGCCAAGGCCGCTTCGATCAGACCGCCGGCACGGTCGTCGCCGGCGCGATGGACGTCGGCTGCTACGGCGGCGCCAGCGGCGTCTACACCATCTCCGGCGGCGAGCTCAGCGTCGATCGGCTCACGCTGGCCAAAGGCGGGACGGGCACGCTCCACATCGCCCACCCCGACGCCAACGTCAGCGTCTCCGCCCGGCTCCTCGTGGGTGCGGGCGGCACGCTCCTGGCGGCCAACGGCGCCGAGATCCACATGACCGGCGCAGACCTGATCCTCGCGGGCACCGACCCCGCCGCGGTCGCCGGCCTGGAGAACGCCGCCCTGATCTTCGAGGGAGGCGACGGCGTCGTTGACGCCGTCGAGGTCGCCTGCATGGACAAGGGGCCCGAGGCCATGTACTGGCAGGGGAACTTCGCCGTGGGCACGCTGCAACTGGGCGGGGCGGCGCCCGGGCGGATCCGGCTTGTCGACGGCTACGACAACCGCCCGGGGTACCCCGAGGGCCTGTACGTCGGCGACCTCGTCCTCAACGCCGGGGCCAGGATCGACCTGAACGGGCTCAACCTCTACTACCTCAACGACGGCGACCCCAAGCAGTTCTTCCCCGGCGACGCCAAGCTGGACGGCAACGTCGATGTGCTCGATCTGGCCGTCCTGGCCAACAGCTTCGGCACCCCCGACGCCAACTGGGCCAAGGGCGACCTCAACGGCGACGGCGCCGTGGACGTCCTCGACCTGGCCATCCTGGCCAACCACTTCGGCAGCACCACCGGCGGCGATCACGCCCCCATCCCCGAACCCGCCACGCTGCTGCTCTTGTGCGCCGCCGCCGCACCGCTTATCCTGAAACGCCGGCCGACGCGGTAGGGCCGAGCCCGCCCCGAGGCGAACCAGAGCATTCGCCGGGGCGTTGCCTCGGCCTATGGCGTTCGGTCGGCGGATTGGGAGAACGCCAATGCCGACGGAAAGAGCATTCGCCGGGGCGTTGCCCCGGCCTACGGTGCTGGTCTGGCTTGCGGCGGTGCTGGCGGCGGGGTGCTCGGGCGGGGACGAGGGCGCCCCCGGCGAGGCCGGCGGGGCGCCGCAGGAGAACCTCATCCGGGTCCCGCCGCGGTACAAGGTGGTCGATTCGCTGTTCTTGACGTCGGTGGGCAGCTCGGCGGGCGAGAAGCTGCGGCGGAAGATCGGCGACGCCCAGGCGGGGCGGGCGCTGCTCGCGGTGGCCGGCGGGGGCGCCGAGCCGGTCCGCACGCTGGCCAGCGGGTTCGACTGGGCCGTCGCCGAGCACGTGGCCAGGGGCAGGATCCGCATCCTCGTGCCCGGCATCACGGCGGCAAAGGTCGTCGTCACCGTGGACGGGAAGGTGGTCTGGCAGCACGAGAAGGACGCAGCGGAGGTCCTCTCGCCCGAGATCGACCTCGAACCGCCGGCGGCCAGCGCCTCCCGGCCCTCGCACCCGGTGCTGATCATCCACGTCGAGGGCACGGGGCTGCACGGCACGGGGGGCGTGACCGACGTGCTCATCCTCCGCTCGCGGGTCGCCGCCGCCACCGCCCCGGCCGGGGCGCCGTAAGGGGCGCCTGCAATTCCTCCCACGCAGCGCAGTGCGTGGGCTTGGCGGCGCGGAAGCTTGACGGCGTGCGCGCCGGTGAGTCTAATCGCCCTGCCATGAGCGGGAAGAAAGCTGCCACCAAGCCGGTGCGTCTGGGCGTGCTGCTGTCGGGCGGGGGGCGGACGCTGCTGAACATCCTCGAGCACATCAAGGTCGGCAAGCTGCCCGCCGAAGTCGCCGTCGTCATCGCCAGCCGAGAATGCAGGGGCGTCCAGCGCAGCCGAGACGCCGGTCTGGACGTCCACATCGTCCCCTACAAGGGAATCCCCGACACGGAAACGTACTCAGCGAGGCTTCTGGAGCTGCTGGATGCGGCGAAGGTGGACCTGGTGTGCCTGGCGGGGTTCCTGTCGTTCTGGAAGATCCCCGACCGCTACCTGGGGCGGGTGATGAACATCCACCCGGCCCTGCTGCCGCGGTTCGGGGGGGCAGGCATGTACGGCCACCACGTCCACGAGGCGGTGCTGGCGGCGGGGTGCAAGGTCAGCGGCTGCACGGTGCACTTCGTGAACAACGAATACGACGAGGGCCCCATCATCGTCCAGCGGGCGGTGAAGCTGCTGGAGGGCGACGACGCCGACACCCTCGCCGCCCGCGTCTTCGAGCAGGAGTGCATCGCCTACCCCGAGGCCATCAACCTCTTCGCCGCCGGCCGGCTGACCATCGACGGAAACGTGGTGAGGGTCGCGACCGAGTAGTCGCCCCAAGCCCACGGGTTTGTGCGTGTTTGGCGTGGGTGCCCCGGACAAGCGGAATCGCGACGCCGTTTGTCGCGATGAAGCTTG
>CAZNSB010000504.1:0-3981 GCA_964575155.1 uncultured Planctomycetaceae bacterium
GAACTCACCCGCCGGGATCCGCACCAGCGACATCGTCACCCCCTTGCCCAGCTCAAGCTCCAGCGTCTTGGGCGCCCCCGGCGCCCCCGCCGAGATCAGCAGCACCAGCCCCAGCCCGATCCACGTGCTTCGCATGATCTTCCCTTTCCAGGAGTCTCCAGGAGTAATAACCCGGCTCGCCCGGGCCCGTTTCTGGCGTTGCGTGGAGCCTGACATCGCGGGCGCCCCGGACAAGTGGAGCGCCAGCGGAGTTTGTCCCGCAAAGCCCACGGATAGCCATCCGTGGGCTTTCCGGCGGCGCGGAACCGCGCACGGTCATTTAGATTCCCACCAGCTCCGGGCGGGCGGGCTCGACGCGGACGATCCGCCACCCGGCGGGGCGCCGGGCCCACTGCACCTGCCACCGCAGCGCATACAGCCCGGCCTCCGGCAGCATCACCTGGGTGGTGAGCGTGGCTGTCGCCCGCCCGCCGGCCAGAGTAATCTCCACCGCCGAGACGGTCACCCGCGCCACCCGGTGGCGCTTCAGGGCCCGCCGGCCCAGGTCGATCATCTCGGCCGGGCCGACGACGCCCCCCCCGGCGAGGGGCATGCGGCACGCCGGATCGAGGTAGCGTCGGGCGGCGTCGAGGTGCCCGGCCTGGGCGCTGGCGGCGATCTCGTGGAGGGCCCGGGTGATCTCCTCCCTGTCGGTCTCCACCAGCCGGGCGGCCAGGATGACCGCCCCCGCCACCGCCGGAGGAACCAGCAGCCGCAGCGCCCACCGCCGCGTCCGCCGGCTCCGCCACAGCCACCACACCACCGCCTCCGCCGCCGCCATGGCCACGCACACCGGCACCGGGTCCTCGAACAGGAGGTGCTTCAGCGATTCCATGAACGCAGAATGTACCCGCCCCGCCCGGCGGAGGCCAGAGGGGCTTTGGTGCCATGGCGGCCGCCGCGCGGGGCCATGTTGACGCGCATGGCGGGAAACAGCGCCCGCCATGGCACCTGCCTCTGGCGCGCGGGCATGGCACCGAGGGCGGTTCGCGTAAAGTTTTTCCCCCGACCCTAACGATAACACGGGTAAGAACGTTGGGATGGCCGTCAAAGAGGTCAAGAAGCTGTTGAAGCTCAGCGCAGCCGCCAAGGCCGCCGGCGTCTCCGCTCAGACCCTCGAGTACTACGTCATGCTCGGGCTGGTCACGCCGATCAACGACCCCCCGGGCTCCCGGCGGCGGTTCTTCGACACCGACCTCGTCAAGCGCATCCGCCTCATCCACGAGCTGAACGCCACCGGATACACCCTCCGCGAGATCCGCACCACCTGGCTGCGCAGCCGGTGAGTGCCGCCGCCCTTCGTAAGAATGGTCGGTCCGTGGCGATCTGCTTCGCATCTCGCCACGCCACCCGGCCTGCTCGCCCTGCTTGCCGGCGTGCTCGCGTTAGCGACGCAGGCTCCTTCACCGCCGTCTGCGCCGGACCAGCGCCGCCGCGCCCAGGGCCAGCACAGCCAGCGTCATGGGCTCGGGCACCGGCGCCCCGCCCTCGCCGCCGCCGGCCCCGGTGGCGTCCTTGCCGAAGTTGTTGGCCAGGGCGGCCAGGTCGAGGACGTCCACGTCCCCGTCGTAGTCGAAGTCGCCCTGCTGCCAGGTCTTGCCGGTGCCGCTGGGGTCGAAGTTGTTGGCGATGGCCGCCAGGTCCCGCACGTCCACCTCGAGGTCGCAGTTGGCGTCGGCCTTGATCGTGACCTCGACGGTGACGGTGCCGGTGCTCGTCCCCGCGTCGTAGCCGTAGCGGATGGGCCCGCCGAGGGCGAAGCCCGCGTGGGTGCCGAAGGTCGGCGCGCCCAGCTTCTCGCCGGCGGTGACGATGTCGCTGCCGCAGGTCAGGAGGGTGAACTCCATCCCCTGGATGTCCGGAAGGGTCAGCGTGCCGCTGGTGACGGTCACGTGCGGGTGGAGGGCGGAAAGCCCGACCGCCTCGTGGTCGATCCGCAGCGACTGGTTGCGGACCTCGTCGGGGACGGTGGCCGTCGGCGTGCCGTACACCGGCGAGAGGTCCACCGCCAGGGCCGCGCTGCCCTCAAAGGCCGCCCGCCCGGCGATCCGCAGCCGCTCGTCGAAGCTGCCCGGGCAGTAGTACCCCGGCGTGACGGCGCCGGCGTGGACGGTGACGGTGTAGCCGCCGGAGCCGTCCTCCACCTTGAGGGTGCCGCAGCCGCCCAGCCCGCCGGCCGTCACCGGCCAGTCCTGGTCGGCGGCGGCGTCGAGGCGGACCTCGACGCCGTTGGCCAGCGTGATGCCGCCGGTGCCGTCGCCGAGGGAGCTGGTGGTCTGGACGACGTGGTATCCCCCGTCGCCGGTGCGGGTGAAGGTCAGGTCGCCGGAGAAGCCGCTGTTGTCGCCGGAGAGGTACAGCACGCCGATGCCGCCGCCGGAGTGCCTGTTGACCGAGAAGGTCACCGGGGCCGAGCCGACCAGGCTGGCGGCCAG
Source organism: uncultured Planctomycetaceae bacterium (assembly GCA_964575155.1). Classification (GTDB taxonomy): domain Bacteria; phylum Planctomycetota; class Phycisphaerae; order SM23-33; family SM23-33; genus CAZNSB01. The sequence continues at coordinate 2,475 of CAZNSB010000504.1, forward strand.
GTCGATGGACCCGGAGTTGCCCCAGTCGGCGCCCGTGTGGGCGTAGACGGCGGCGGCGCTGTCGACGTACACGGTGCCGTCGATGTCCACGCCGTCCATGCCGCTGGAGTAGTTGTACAGGTACCCGCTGCCCCCGGCGTCGCCGAGGTGCAGCTCGGTGAAGCTCACGTCGGCGTACATGCCCACGCCGCCGGCGCTGACGGTGCGGTTGGCCCAGGTGCCGTCGGCGTTGACCCGCAGGCGGCTGTCCGCGGAGACGTACACGCTGCCGGTGCCCAAAGCGCCCACATGCTCGGCCCGGACCTCCCCGCCGCCGCCGACGTTGTGGATGAAGACCTCCGCGCTGAGGGTGCCGGTGTTGTCGCCGTAGACGCGGATGGTGGAGACCCTCCCGGCCTGGGGCTCCTTGCGCGTCGTGAAGCAGACGCTGGCGCTGCCGAGCAGCGCCGCCTGGACGTTCAGATACCCGGAGCCGTGCTCGTTGACGGCGCCGTGGTAGATGTTGGCCCCGCCGGCCAGGTACACCGTCCCGGTGACGCTGGCGGTCCGCCCGGTGTGGACGTGCTGGAGCGTGCCCGGCCCGCCGGCGTCGCCGAGGTGCAGGTCGGCGACGGCGCTGGTGCCCTCGAGGACGCCGAGGACCCCCCCGCCGGCCACGTCGATGCGGTTGTCCATCGCGCAGTTGTACACGTCCAGGCGCCCGCCGCCGGCGGCATCGCCGAGGTGGACGTCCGCCAGCGTGCTCGTGGAGCCCACCAGCAGCCGCCCGCCCTTGGCCACGTCCACCTTGCCCGCGCAGTCCACCCCGGCCACAAGCAGCCGGGCGCCGTCCCTGATCGTCACCGTCCCCGTGCCCAGGGTGTCGGCGCCGCTGGCGCAGGAATAGGAGTCGCCGACGACGGCGATGTCCCCGCCGTAGCCGGCGTTGTCGCCGGTAAGCTTCACGACGCTGTCGTGGCCGCTGTTCTTCTGGGCCCAGAGGGTCAGGCTGCCGGTGCCCATCAGCTTGGCCGCGATGGTGAAGGTGGAGGCGCCGTGGGGCCAGCCCCTGTTGTTGTGGATGGTCGCCGCGGCGTCCACGGCGACCGTCCCGCTGAAGGTGGGGCTGGCGCCCGAGCTGCCGGCGTTGCTCAGCGTCGCCCCGCCGTCGAGGTCCCCCAGGTGCAGGTCGGAGGCCTCGCTGTTGACGGAGACGCCCAGGGCGGCGTCGCCGCCGACGGTCAGCTCGGCCCCGAAGGTCCCGCCGTCGGCCGTGGGGGCCGCGGCCGTGCCCGTGGCCAGGAACGTCTGCCCGCTGCCGGTGAGGAAGTGGGCGGGCTCGGCCGAGGGGGCCCAATTGTCCAGGACCATCCACCCGCTGCCCGACCCGCCGCCGTCCCAGGTGTAGTCGGCCGCCGAGGCCGCTCCCGCCAGGACCAGCGCGCAGACAGCACCCGCCAGTCGAATCGCGTGCTTAGGAATCGCGCATAAATAACATAAACGATATCTACCCATGTGGGGTAACCGT
>CAZNSB010000505.1:0-3971 GCA_964575155.1 uncultured Planctomycetaceae bacterium
TGACCAACCTCGACAGCGTCAACGCCCAGACCTACGAGGTCGAGGTCATCGGAGAGACGAGCTGATGAGAACCTTCAAGGACAACGCGGGCCGGGACTGGGCCATCGCCGTCAACACCTCAGCCATCAAACGCATCCGGTCGGAAATGGAGATCGACCTGATGGACGTGGTCGAGGGCGACCTGCTCAAGCGGCTGTATGCCGACCCGATCCTGCTGGTGGACGTGATCTACGTCGCCTGCAGGCCCCAGGCGGACGCGGCGGGCGTCACCGACGAGCAGTTCGGGGAGGCCATGGCCGGGGACGCCATCGACCGGGCCACCGCGGCGCTGGTGGAGGAGCTCGTGGATTTTTTCCCGAATCGCCGGGACCGGGAGCGGGCCAGGAAGGTCCTGGCGAAAGTGGACGCGACGGTGGAGCGGGTCCAGGACGTGCTGGACCTGAAGGCCGACAGCCCGGCGCTGCAGAGAGAGCTCGACCGGATCGTGGAGAGTGTTGGCGAATCCTTTACCGGCTCGCCGGAATCGCCGGCGTCGACCCCGGCCCCTTGACGCTGCGGGAGCTGGCGTGGATGGCCGAGGGCGAGCAGATGCTCCAGTGGGGCCAGACGAGCAGCGTTCTGGCCATGCTCGCCAACACCAACCGCGACGCGAAGAAGAAGCCCAGCCCGTTCCGGCCCGAGGAGTTCAACCCCTGGGCCGGGCGGGAGCGGAAGCGCAAACGCGCCGCCGTCAAGGGCGGCATCGAGATGCTCAAGGTCTTCGTAAAGGAGAAGCGCACATGAGACGAACGCGAAGGATCGGGATGGGGATTCTGGCGGCGGCCCTGGTGCTGCTGTGCCTGGGCGGCTGCGGGAACGTGTACCTGCGGGGCGAGGCGCTGACGGCCGCGGAGACCTCCGCGATGGACGCCTTCGGGGCCACGCAGCGGGCGGACGCCGAGCCGGCCACGCCCGCCTGGCAGAAGGCGTACCTCGAGGAGAACTTCAAGCAGTGGCGGTTCTTCGTCCGCTCGGCCCGCAAGGACGAGGCGTGGGGCCCCAAGCTGGAGGGCGAGTGAGCCATGAGCGACCTCGGACAACGCATCCAGGATCTGCTGGCCCGCATCCCCGAGGGCCAGCGGCAGGCGGCATCGGCGCTGCTGGCCGAGTACGGCCCGCGGCTGTTCGAAATGGCCCAGGAGGACGCCTGGGCGTACCTCCGCCGCCTGATGGCCGGGGACATCGAGGCCGTCGCGGAGTTGGACGGCAAGCTGTCGAGCGACGAGTTCGTCGCCAAGGTCAAGGCCAACACGGCCCGGTGGGAGAACGTCGCCCACTACAACAAGGTCCGGGAGGACCTGCGGAACGAGATGCTCCTCCGGCTGGCGCCCATCGTCATGGGCCTGCTGGCCGCGCTGGTGGGCCTTTGACCGCCCCAACGGCAAGGAGGCGACCGTGAACAAGCTGCGTGTGTTCCTGAAAGGCAAGAAGACCTACATCACCGCCGCCATCGGGCTGCTCGCGGCCGTGGCGGCCTGGGCCGACGGCCAGATCGACGGCGTGGCGCTGCTGGCCGCGGTGTGGGCGGCCGCCCAGGCATGCTTCATCCGCGCAGGCATGACCAGTGAACGCGAAACGACCCAGCAGTAGTCGCGGCCATGCAGGGAAGGCCACGGGCCTTCACCTGACGGTGCGGCAAGCGGCCCCGGCCCTGCGACGCCGGGGCCGACTGGCGAGCGGCCAACTACTGGCCATTCTGCAGGGCATGAAGGATCTGGCCGGCGATCTCCTTGGACATTCGGTAGGTCTTGCAGTGAGCCGTGTGATCGTAGCGCTTCTCGAACGGCATTGTCTCGATCCCATAACGGCTCTTCACGCGCCGGCCGAACGCGCCCATGGCCCCGGCGAGGGTGTTCCAATCGGCGTCGGGCTTGCTGCTAATGGCGGCGGCGAGGTCCCGCACAGTGACCCAGGTGCCCGCCTTTTCGGCCATGGCCTTGAGCACGTCCCGCATTGTCTGTGCCGACTCCTGAATCATTCGGCGCAGCCGCGCCGAGGTCCAGTCGTCTGCGCCGGCAACGGGGGCTTCGGCAACCGTGCTCCCGGTGGCAGGCCCGGCACTGTCGAGTTGGGCGATAAAGCCATAGACCTTCGAGAGGTGATGCTTGGGAACCATGACGGCGACCAGTTCGTTCTCGGACATAGCTTTGCTCCTTTCTTAGTTCATGTCCACTGTTATATTGTACACCTAAGTAGAGCTATGTCAAGCATTGGTCAACGTATTTCTGCACAAGCGCACCGATGGCAGCGGACAGGATGAAGCTAAACGATTTCTGAGCAGGGCCTTACATGGAAAGGCCCACTCCAGAAATATTTTGGAAATATGGCCAATCCCAACGCAATCCGGGCTGGCCGGGCCTACGTGGAGCTGTTCGCCAAGGACGGGCGGCTGGTCAAGGGCCTCCAGCGTGCCTCCGCGCGGCTGAAGGCCTTCGCCGCCGGGGTGACCAAGATCGGCATGAAGGCCACGCTCGCCGGCGCCGCGGTGACCGCGCCCCTGCTGGCCAGCGTCAAGGCCTTCGCCAGCATGGGCGACAAGCTCGACAAGATGGCCAACCGCACGGGCGCCACCGTCGAGGCGCTGTCCGAGCTGGCCTACGCTGCCGAGCAGACGGGGGCGGGCATCGACATCTTCGAGAAGGCCGTCGGGGCCATGCAGCGGTCCATCCGCGACGCGGGGCGGGGCCTGGAGACCAAGACGCTGGCGCTGAAGCACTTGGGCCTGTCCTACAAGGCCCTGCAGGGCCTCAGCCCCGACCGGCAGTTCATGGCCATCGCCGAGGCGATCAGCCGGATTGACGACCCCACCCAGCGGGCGGCGATCAGCATGGAGCTGTTCGGGCGCTCCGGCCGGCAGCTCTTGCCGATGCTGCTGGGCGGCGCCAAGGGCATCGCCGCTCTGCGGGACCAGGCCCACAAGCTCGGCCTGACCATGTCCACCGAGGACGCCGCGGCGGCCGCGAAGCTCACCGACGACATGAACAGCCTCTGGAACGTGGTCAAGCGGGGCGTGTTCACCATCGGCTCGGCCCTGGCGCCCCTCCTGGAGCGGCTGGTCAACTGGCTGACGCCCGTCGTCGTCCAGGTCGGCGCGTGGATCAGGCAGAACAAGGGCCTGGTCATTGCGCTCGCGGCCGTCGGCGGGGGCATCCTGGCGGCCGGCGCGGCGATCACCGTTTTCGGCGGCATCCTCTCCGGGCTCGGCACCGTCCTGGGCGTCGTCGCCGTGGCGTTCAAGGTTCTGGCGGTCGCGGTGGGCTTCCTGGTCAGCCCCATCGGCATGGTCATGGTCGCGCTGGGGGCGCTGGGCGCGTACCTGCTCTATTCCACCGGCGCCGGGGGCAAGGCGCTGGACTGGCTGGGCAAGAAGTTCACGGTCCTGAAGGAGGACGCTCAGACTGCCTTCGGCGGCATCACCGACGCCCTGGCCGCCGGCGACATCGGCCTGGCGGCGAAGATCCTCTGGCTGAGCCTGAAGCTGGCGTGGTTCCAGGGCATCGGCTGGCTGAAGAAGCTGTGGCACGGCTTCAAGCGGTGGTTCCTGGTCATGGGCCACAAGGCCTTCAGCGGCCTGCTGGTGATCGGGGAGTACATCTGGCACGGCCTGAAGGTCGCCTGGATAGAGCTGACCAGCTTCCTCTCGCAGACCTGGACGCGGTTCACGACCGCCATCCACAAGGCGTGGAACTGGGTCGGCAACAAGCTGACCAAGGCGTGGAACAAGATCAAGGGCGTGTTCAGCAAGAGCTTCGACGCCGAGGCCGCCAACCGCGCCGCCGACCAGGCCTACGAGGCGGGCATCCAGGAGCTGGAGAAGAAGAAGCAGCGCGAGATCGCCGAGCGGGAGCGGCGCCGCCTGGACGAACGGCAGCGGGCGAAGGCCGTCCACGACGCGACGCTGCGGAACATCGTGGACGAGCACGACGCCGTCG
>CAZNSB010000506.1:0-3959 GCA_964575155.1 uncultured Planctomycetaceae bacterium
GGCGTGGGCCCAGGGCGACTTCAACGGCGACGGCGCCGTCGACGTCCTGGACCTGGCCATCTTCGCCAACCACTTCGGCAAGACCACCGGCGGGGGCGCGCCCGTGCCCGAGCCGGCCGCCGCGGCAATCATCCTCCTGGGCCTGCTGGCCGGCGGGCGGGGACGCCGCCGCGGGGCAGTCCGGCGTGCCCGCTTCAGCGAGCATGCCTGAAGTTCTGTGGATTTAGGGCTTTACAAATCCGGCTGCCCGGGTAGAATATGTGGCGACCCTGTCCAAGGGAGCGGAGTGCACATCGCACACGCGGAGGCCGCCATCATGGCGAGCGGATCGACGGCGAAGGCGTGGAAGGTTCTTTGCTTTCTGGCGGCGGCCGCGTGGGTGGGGGCGGGCCCGTGCGGCAGGTGCCTCGGCGACGAGTTCACTGTCCCGTACCTCCACGCCGACGTCCTGTGGGACCTGGGGTATGAGGGCGAGGGGGTGAACGTGGGACACGTCTGCTCGCGGATGGCCTACCCCCACAGCATCTGCGGCGGCCACGTCACCGGGCACGACTACGACTCGGTCAACCCCTACCCGGACTACTCGGACCACGAGACCGAGTGTATCGGGGTGATCGTCAGCCAGAGCGGCGCCAGCCAGGGCGTGGCCCCGGACGCCCAGGTCCACAGCGCCCAGGTGCACACCTTCCAGCACGATGACGGCGTCGCCGCCTACGTGGGGCTGGCCGACGACCACGACTGCCGCGTCTTCAGCATCAGCCAGACCTTCGGCGGGTCCATTGACGGACAGAGCAAGACCACGCAGTTCCTCGACTGGCTGGCTCTGGAGAAGGACGTGCTGATCGCCGTGGTCGCCGGCAACGAGGAGGTGATCAACGCCTCGCCGAGCGACGGGTTCAACCTGATGTCGGTGGGGGCGACGAGGCCGAACTACGGCTCCGTGGCCACCTGGAGCGCCAGCGGGCCCGTCGGCGGGAACCGCTCCAAGCCGGACATCGTGGCCCCCGGGTCGTTTATCTACATGCCCAGCATCATCCCCCCCGCGTCCAGCAGCCCCACGGAGACGTACACGACGAAGTCGGGGACGAGCTACGCGGCCCCGCACGTGGCGGGGGTGGCGGCGCTGCTTTATGAGGTGGGGGATGACCTGGGGCACTCGACGTACCACAACGTGATCAAGAGCGTGCTGCTGAACTCAGCCGACAAGACGACCGAAGACAAGGGTTTCGACGAGTGGAGCACGCCCGGCTCCTATCAGCCACTGGACTTCGACCTGGGGGCCGGGCAGGTCGATGCCCTGGCCGCCTACCAGCAGTACGCCCCCGGCGAGACGGACCCCGGCCTGCCGGGGCTGCCCGACACCGGCTGGGACGACCACACCATCGGCGCCTACACCGTCGCCGACTACAGCTTCACCGGGACGCGGGACGCCGGGGCCAAGCTGGTGGCGACCCTGGCGTGGGACCGGCCGGTGGTATGGAACGACGACGGCGACGGCGTCCCCGAATGGGACACCGTGGACCCCGACAGCGACAGCTACGTCGGCGAGATGCCCATCAACCTGGACCTGGAGCTGCTGGACGCCGACACCCTGGAGGTGGTGGCCAAGTCCGACAGCACCGCCGACAACGTGGAGCACCTCTTCCTGAAGCTGCCCGACTACGGAAACTACGTGCTGAGGGTCCTCAACTGCGGCGGCGAAGCGCAGCGGTATGCCTTGAGCTGGCACACGCAGGTCGGCGACAAGCACTGGGTCGGGGGGATCGCCCACTGGTCGGACGCGTCCAGTTGGAGCCGGTTCGAGGGCGGCGTCGGCGGCGCCCGGCCGCCGGTGGGTGGCGAAGACGCCGTCATCAGCAACGGCCAGACCGCGGTGATCACGAACACGGCCCAGGTGTCCTGCCACAAGCTGCACCTGGGCCTGAACGCCGGCGAGAGCGGGCAGCTCATCACCGCCGGGGACCTCAGCACGTGGTCGGAGATCGTCGGGCGCAGGGGCACGGGCACGCTGACCCAGACGGCCGGCAGTCACGACACCGACTACCTGGACGTCGGCTGGGACGCCGGGGCGGACGGGACCTGTTTTCTCATGGGGGGGGACCTGACCGCCGGGCGCGAACGCATCGGCGTCGCCGGCACCGGACAGTTCACCCAGAACGCGGGTGTCAACCGGGTCACGGGCGACCTCACCCTCGGCACCTTCACCACCGGCAACGGCACCTACACGATCTCGGGCGGGACGCTGGACGTCCGCGACGGGCGGATCGACGTGGGGCCGGTCGGCGCCGGCACCTTCCGCCTCAACGGCGGGACGGTGATCGCCGACGTCTTCGCCCTCGCGCCCGGCGGGTCGTTCACCTCGACCGGCGCGTCGTCGGCGCTTCGGGTCAACACGCTGACGGGGCTGAACACCTGCTTCGCCGGCTCGCTGGAGATCGGGCACGACGGCGGCGGCGGCGCCGGCAGCCACGCCGTCGGCGCCGGGCAGGCCCTGTCGGTGGGCGCGCATCTCGTCGTCGGCTACAACGCCCCGGGCAGCTTCACCCAGAGCGGCGCCGGCAGCAGCGTCACCGTGGCCGAGGGGCTGTACGTGGGCGCGCTGGCGGGCTCGGCGGGCAGCTACGAACTCAGCGGGGGAGGCCTGTCGGCCGATTCCGAGCGGATCGGGTGGTACAGCGAGGGCGGCTTCACCCAGAGCGGGGGGACGAACGCCGTCGGCACCGAGCTGTCCGTGGGACACCACGCCGGGGCGGTGGGGACCTACACGATCACCGCCGGCACGCTGGACGCCCGCAACGGGACGATCTCCGTCGGGCCGGCCGGCTCCGGCACGCTCCACTGCGGCGGGGGGACGGTCATCGCCAACGCCCTCACCATCGGCGGCGGCGGGGCCATGACCCCCGGCGCCGCCGACGCCGTCCTCCGCGTCAACACCCTCACCGGGTTTGCCTCCGCGTTCGCCGGGACCCTCCAGATCGGGCACGCCGGCGGGGCGGGCTCCGGCAGCCACGGCCTGGGTGCCGGCGAGGAGCTGGTCCTCGGCGGGGACCTGGTGGTCGGCTACGACGCGCCGGGAAGCTTCACCCAGAGCGGCGCCGGCAGCAGCGCCACCGTCTACGGGCGGGTGGTCCTGGGCCGGCAGGCCGGCGCCAGCGGAAGCTACCTGCTCGAAGCGGGGCGCCTCGCCGTCAACCAGAACACCCGCGTCGGGTGGGCGGGCGACGGCCAGTTCACCCAGACCGGCGGGACGCACATCGTGGGCATGCTCCAGCTTGCCAGCCAGTCCGGCTCCAGCGGGACCTACATCCTCGGCGGGGGGACGCTGGAGGTCCTCGCCAGCGTCGTCGGCGGCAGCGGCGACAGCGCCCTGGTCGTCGACGGGGACGGGCTGTCGGTGGGCGGGAACATCACCGTGGGTCGGCTGCTCGTGGGGTGGAAGCGTTCCGGGCAGTACGCCCAGGCGAGCGGGACCGTCACGGCCGGGGAGCTCAAGGTGGGGCTTAGCGGCCTGTACAGCGGCACCTACGAGCTGGGGGCGGGCGGACAGCTCGCCACCGACAACGCCTCCGTCGGCGTCTGCGGGCCGGGCACGCTCCAGCAGACCGGCGGGTACCACGCCGTCGCCGGAGACCTCCGCCTCGGCTCCCACAGCGGCGGCGCGGGGCACTACATGCTGCGCGGCGGGGAGCTGAACGGCTCCGGCGACATCGCCGACGGCGCCGGCACCGGGAAGCTCTACCTCGACGGCGGGACCCTCCACGTCGCCGGCGACGTCGCCGTGGACTTCCTGTACCTCGGCTACGACGCCTACGGCAGCCATGCCCAAACCACCGGGACGGTCAGCGCCGAAACGCTCGTGGTGGGCTGCCACGAGTTCAAGTCCGGCCTGTACGAGCTGTCGGGGACGGGGCACATGTCCACCGGGCGGGCGTTCATCGGGGGCTACGGCTACGGGATAT
>CAZNSB010000507.1:0-3953 GCA_964575155.1 uncultured Planctomycetaceae bacterium
CCCGCAGGTAGTCCTCGGGGCGGTTGACCAGGTTGGCCCCGGCGTTGATCTCGATGGCGGTTCGGGTCTCACGGGCGGCCTGGGCGAGCTCGCGGGTCAGCCGCTCCGGCACGGCGCGGACGGACTCGAAGGGCGGAAAGCCCTTCTGGCGGAACTCGCCGGCGCCGAACCAGTAGGGGTGGACCAGGACGTCCACCAGCTCGTCGCGGCAGGTGCGGAGGTGGTGGCGGTGCTGGATCTCGACGAGCCTGTCGAGGTCGAACGCCTCCAGGTAGGTGCTGTGGATGCCCCCGATGGCGAACTGGAAGCCGTAGTCGGCCTGGATCTCGGGGTCGAAGACGAACCCCTCGTCGCACCCGGTGAAGTTCAGCTCCACGCCGAAGTAGACGGGCAGGTCGGTCCGGAGGTTGCGGATGTCGTCGAGGATCAGCCGGTGGGTCGGGAGCTGCTCGGGCGTGTTGAGGTGGTCGGTGATGGCGATCCACTGGTTGCCGGCCCGTTGGCAGGCGGGGACGATGTCGGCCAGCTTCATCGTCTCGTTGGCGCAGCCGATCCGCCACGTGTGAATGTGCATGTCGCATTTCGTGGCCAAGGGCGATTCTCCCTTCGTCGTCGTGTTCTCTTGTGCCCGACGTGGGCTACAGCGTCACGCCGGCCTCCGCCAGCAGCCGCTCGGCGTTGCGGTGGAGGATGTTGTGGCGGTCGTCGTCGGAGATCTCGGCCGAGAGGACCGCCCCGATGCCGTGGTGCGGGTCGAACCACGGCAGGTCCGTGCCGAACAGCAGCTTCTCGGAAAGCCCGGCGGCGACGAACCTCTCGACCACGCCGCGGTCGTCCAGCACCGCCGTCAGGTCCAGGTGGACGTTGGGGAATTCCCTGCCGACGGCCACGGCGTCGTCCCACGCCCCGTGGAGGGCGTGGCCGAGGATCAGGCGGGCGCCGGGGTAGGCCCCGGCCGCCTTTCGGACCTGGTCGGTCCCGTCGAACGCGCTGCCGCCCCACGTGTGGGCCAGGACGATCAGCCCGCGGTCGTCGGCGAACTTCCACGCCGGCTCGTAGGCGGGGGCGTCCCAGGGCACCTGGTGGTAGCTGGCCAGCAGCTTCAGCCCGGCGAAGACGTCGCGCCGCCCGTCGAAGCCCGCCAGGTCGCCGGCGATCGCCTCGGGATAGTGCGGGTTGATCGCCAGGTACGCCCGGAGGCGGTCGGGGAACTTCCCCACGGCCCGGACGTTGGCGGCGTTGCCGACCTCGGGGCAGAACAGGGCGGCGTGGTGGCAGAACAACAGCAGCCGGACGCCGCATCGGTCCATGGTGCGGACCATGGCCTCCGGCTCGGCGCCGGGGAACCAGATGCCGCGCCACCGGCCCATGTGCCCGTGCATGTCGATGACGGGGCAGTCGGCGGACCGCCCGTCGTTCCAGAAGGCCTCGGCGAGGGCGGATTCGCTGATCACGGGCTCCCCTCCCCCAGCAGGCGCTCGAGGTTGCCTGCGGCGACGGCCTGCTTGTCGGCTTCGGGGATCGCCGCGTGGGCCAGCGCCAGCATCATGGCCCCGTGGTAGGCGGCGGGAAAGCCCGACCCGAACACCAGGCGGCCCGCGCCGTAGTCGCCCACGAACGCCTCGATGCCGCCGTCCAGCATGTACGTGCCGATCTCCAGATGGACGTTGGGGTAGCGCTCGATGAGCGGGCGGAAGTACCGGTCTGCGCCCCAGCAGCCCGTCTCGCAGAGGATCACCGTCAGCTCGGGGAAGTCGGCCAGGAGGTCGTACACCTGCGGCCAGTCTTCGTTCCCCGCCGCCAGCAGCAGCGGCACCCCCGCGGCGATCGCTCGCTCGAGCACCTCGCCGAGGACCTCGCGGCGGAGGAGGTACCGGTGGGTTTGTGGGAAGGCCCGGAGGGCCCGAACGCGGGCGGCGGCGGCGCGGGCGAACCACTCGTCCACCTCGCCCAGCTCGGAAGTCTGCGGCGGCAGGAGGGTCCAGCAGCCCACGAGCCTCTCATGCGGTGCGATGGCCTCGGCCAGCAGCTCGTTCCCGGCCAGCGCGTCGGCGTCGCGCTGTCCGACGTGCCAGACCAGCGCCCGCTCGATGCCGGCGCGGTCCATGGCCGCGGTCAGGCCCTCGGCGGACACGCCCGCCGGGCCGTTGGCCGGATCGCCGATGTACGTGTTGCAGTCGAAGAAACGCATCTCACTGGGCGTGCGGTGCAGCATTGCGGCACGGGCGTCTCGCCCGTGCGGGGCTATTGGAGCAGCCTCTTGGCCAGTTGTCGAGCTTCGGCGACGGTGGGCTTGTACGGCACGGAGAGGGTCACGGTGCGGGCCATGATGTCCAGCGAGGCCTGGCACATGTCCTTGCTGTATTTGATCTCCCGCTTCGCCAGCCGGTACGGGTCCAGCCGCCGGTGGTGGCTGCCCCGCTGGTTGAGGATCGGCTCCCAGTTGGCGTAGACGTGCCGGCCGGTGTCGTAGGGGCGCGAGAGCCCGACGCGCTTCTTGTGCCTCTCGACGAAGGCCAGGGCCTCCGCGGGCGTCTGGAACAGCAGGGGGAGGCTGGTTCCGCAGTCGCCTTCGATCTCGTTGCTGGGGCTGAGGCGAAAGGCCCGCGAGTTGGCGAGGACCTCCCGCATGGCCGCCTGCCGGGCGCGGAGGCGGGTCAGGATCCCGTCCAGCCGCTTGAGCTGCTCGAAGAGGACCGCCCCCATGAGTTCGGAGGCCCGCATCTTGCTGCCGGCGAAGAACTTCTCCCGCGTCAAGGCGCCCATGGTCAGCCCGGCGCCGCCGTCGTGGTACATCAGGGCGCGTTCGTAGAGCCTCCGGCTGCTGGTCAGGACCGCCCCGCCCTCCCCGCAGGAGATGTTCTTGTACCAGTTGAAGCTGTAGGCGCCGGCGTGCCCGATCGCGCACAGCCGCCGACCGCGGTAGGAGCCCCCGACCGCCTGGCAGGCGTCCTCGACGACGTGGAGCTTGTGCTTCCGGGCGATCCGGCGGATCCGCCCCATGTCGCACGCCCGCCCGATCATGTGCACCGGGAGGATCGCCCTGGTGTGCGGCGTGATCTTCCGCTCCACGTCGGCCGGGTCGATCGTCAGCGTCTCGTCGATCTCGGCAACGATCGGTACCGCCCCCGCGCCCAGCGGCGCCAGCGCCGTCGCCATGAACGTGTACGCCGGGACGATCACCTCGTCCCCGGGCCCGATCCCCAGCCCCACCAGCGCCGCCGTCAGGGCCGTCGTCCCGCTGCAAACGGTCAGGGCGTACTTGACGCCGACCTTCTCGGCCAGGGCCGCCTCGAACCGCTCGCAGAAGCTTCCCCGCCCGCCGAAGCTGCGCATCAGCCTCCCGCTGCGGATCACCTTCGCCACCGCCTCGATCTCCGCCCGGCCGATCTCGTACATGCCATTCCTCTCTGCGTTTCAGGCTGCAGGACCCGTGATGGTACCTGCCGTTGCCTCAAGTTTGAACCCACGGGTGCGTCTCTTGCAGCCGTGCCTGCCCCGGGGTCCGCACGGCTGCACACAACGCAGCCGTGGCACCCGTAGATTCAAAATTGACAGTACTAGTCCGCAGTTGACCATTTGCTGTACCGACTTGCCCGTTTCCGGATTGCGCCGCCGGCACGTCCCGAAGAAATGCTTGTCGTTACCGAACTCCCCGAGCTCCTGCGGAATCACGTGATCGCCTTGGCCGCCTTCGGCTGCGGGCGTCCGGCTGTTCGTGCAGTCCGGACAGTCCCTCCCGGACATTGCGGCCTTGCGTACGTCCGCAGAGCTACTCCTTCACGTCGTACTCGGCGTCGATGACGTCGTCGCCGCCCTTGTCCTTCTTCTTGGGTTCCTCGGCGGGCGGCGGGGTGGTGGTGGGCCCGGCCTCGGCGGCGGCGGGGGCGCCGGCGGCCTCGTACATCGCCTGGGCGACCTTGTGGGAGGATTGTTCGAGGTTCTCCATGGCC
>CAZNSB010000508.1:0-3945 GCA_964575155.1 uncultured Planctomycetaceae bacterium
GGTCAATTATCCACTGAGGCGCCGCGGGGCGCCGGAGCGGATTGTGGCATGAGGTAAGGACCGGGAATCGGGCGCCCCGGCCAGGCACCGCGTACTCGGCCGCGGGGGCTCTGAGGGAGGGCACGGTCAAAGGCAAGCTCGCCGACGATGGCGATCCTGCCTTGGGCCGTGGCACGCTCGGGAGCATTCTCCGGCAACCGTTCGAGTGATTCTGGGCGCACCCGCGGCGTCATTTCTTCGTGTTGTCGACCGTGCCCGCTTCCATCCACAGGCAGCCGAAGCGCCCGGGGACGTGCGAGCTGGTGCCGCCGGTCGGACTCCAGGCGGTGTCCTCGTTGCCTTCGATCAGGTAGGCCATCCGGTTGAAGTTGGCCGCCCAGGCCCGGTTGATCTTCTTCGGGTCCGGCACCAGGTCCTTGAAGCCGATGGCCACTTCCACCGTCCAGGCCTTCTTGCCGACCTTGGTCTTGAGGCGAAGCTTGGGGTTCCAGGAGCTGTCCTGGGCCCCGGCGGGCCCCTTGGACTCGGCGGTGGTGCCGACGGCGTTGATGGCGATGTGCACGTACCCGTCGACCTGGCGCTTGTTGGTCGGGTCGATGAAGATCTCCACGGAGTCGTCGTTCCAGACCTGCCCGTCGTGGTCGCGCACGTCGGCCAGCAGCGCGTCCATGTCAGGGGACTTGCACTCGAAGAAGATGATCAGCTCCGCCTTCGTGCTCAGCACGTACACAGTGGTCGCCGCCGTCGGCTTGGCACTCCCGCCGGCCAGGAACTTGTACTTCAGAGGCGTGGCCTTCTTCTTGTACACCGCGTCCAGCACCCCGTCGATCTTCGGGGCCTTGGCGACCACCGGCACCTTGACGACCGGCACAGACAGCTTCTTGGCAAAGGCCTGGAAGGCCTTGTCGCCCGGCTTGCCCACCGGCTGGGTCGCCGCCCCGGTCGCCGGCTGCGTCGCCGCCTTCTTGGCGGAGGGGGCCTTCTCTTGGCCCCACCCCATGCCCATCCCGACCACGATCACGCACGCCGCCGCAGCGGCACATAACCTTCCCGCACTTCTTCTCATTCTCGTTGCCCTTTCCCGTATAATGAGTTGTAAAGACACCGGCTCGCGGCCCGCCGGCGGGCCCGGCGAGCCCCTGGCCACTTTGTTTCAACCCGCCCAAGAAGGGATCCGGCCGGCCGGCAACCAAAACACCCAGGCCGTCGGACACGGCAAGCCGGAGCCCCTCCCTGGCGGCCGTCATTATACCCGCCGGCGCCCGGCATGCAACGGGCAGTGCGGGCCAGGATCGCGGGGCTGCTTTCCGGGCAGGCCCTTGCGTTTCAGCCGGCGGCGGGTACACTACAGCTTGGCTGTCCCGCGAGCAGGAACCGAGAAGATGCCAGAGGAGCTGCAGATCACGATCAAGGATGCAGGCGACGTCACCATTGTCGCCATCGAGGAGTCGGAGATCTCCTCGGACGTCATGGACGCCCTGCTGGCGCGGCGGCAGGAGGCGGGGGCGGACCGTTCGGGCAAGCTCCTGCTGGACCTCTCCAAGGTCAAGTTCATCGACAGCGTGGCCCTGGGGGGGCTGGTGGTGCTCCTGCGGCGGGTCAAGGAAGCCAACGGTCGGCTGGCGCTGGCGGGGCTGTCCGGACACGCGATGAAGGTCCTTCAGGTCACCGGCCTGGGGAGGGTGTGTGGGGGATTCAACGACGTCTCTTCCGCCCTGGAGGCTCTGGGGAGGCCCGGCTGATTCCAGGCGGGTCGCCCGGCGATTCTTCTCCGAACGGCGCGGGTGGACGGCAAGAATGTACGTGGACGTCTTGTTGCAGGCAGGTTGAGACCCGCAGGTGAACCATGCCCGCTGAGGAAGCTTCACAAAGCGACCAACTGGCCCGGATCCCCGAGCCCCTCCGCCGGGCCGTCCGAAAGGACGTCCCCCTCAAGGACGTCCAGGCCTGGGCGGCCCACGACCTGGACGCCGACGGCATGTACGTCCACGGCTACCTGGTGCTGACGGCGGGCAGGATGGGGCACTTCCTCCGGCGAGACGGCCGCTGGGACGGACGGTGGACGGACCTGGAGCCGGTGGACGAGGCCCTGCTGGTGGAGGGCCTGGGCATGGGGACGCTTCGCCTGCTGGGCGATTCGTCGATCCTGGGCGAGTGGCGCTTCACCCGCCGGCACGAGAAGGAAGTCGCCCGGCTGCACCGCCAACTGGAGAGGCAGATCACCGGCGAGGAGCCCGAGCCGATCGAGGACAGGCCCGCCCCCGGGCTGGAAAAGAGGATCCGCTGCGAGAAATGCGGGCGGGTGATCCCCTCCTGGTCGGAGGTATGCCCGGCCTGCCTGAGCCGGCGGAAGATCCTCAGCCGGCTTCTGGACTTCGTCAGGCCTTACAAGTGGCGAGCCATCGGCGGCTTCGGGATATCTCTGCTGGCGACGCTGGCGGCCCTGGCCCGCCCGTACATGACCAAGCCGATGCTCAACCGCGGGCTGGGGGCCGAAGCGGGCTACCAGGCCGACTACAGCAAGCTGATGACGTACGTGCTGGTCCTGGCGGGGCTGACGTTCCTCGCGGCCATCGGCGAAGCCATTCGTCGCCGCCTTCTGGCCAAGCTGGGGGCGCGGATCGCCCGCGACGTCCGCGACCGCGCCTATTCGCACCTGCACATGCTTAGCCTGAGCTTCTTCTCCAAAAAGGCCACCGGCTCGCTGGTGACGCGCATCACCAGCGACTCCGACCGCATCTGGGACTTCGTGGCGTTCACGGTGATCGAGGCATTCATCGCCTTCTTCACCATCTTCGGCGTGGCCGTGGCCCTGTTCGTGATCCACTGGAAGCTGGCCTGCTTCGTGCTGATCCCCATTCCGGCGATGATCTTCCTGACGGTCTTCTTCCACGGGAAGATGCACCACTTCTTCCACCGGATCTTCCACCGGTGGAGCCAGATGACCGCGGTGGTGGCCGGAGTCCTGCCCGGCGTCCGCGTCATCAAGGCCTTCAGCCAGGAAGACCGGGAGATCGAGCGCTTCACCGACAAGAACGCCCGCGTCTACGAAAGCGAGATGGAGATGATCACGCTGTGGACGCTCTTCGCGCCCGTGCTGCAGGTCTGCGGTCAGATCGGCTCGCTGATCATCTGGTTCCTGGGGGGCTACTGGGCCGTGCAGACCGCCATGGGGGTGTACGTCAAGGGCGACCCGAACTACCTGCCCCCGGGGCACCTGATGTCCTTTGTCGCGTTCATGTGGATGTTCTACCGCCCCGTGCACATGATCGCCCACATGGACCGGATGTTCAACCGGGCGGCCACGTCCGTCCAGCGCATCTTCGAGGTCCTGGACACCCCGCCAGCGGTGTTCAGCAAGAGCGGCGCCAAGAAGGCCGACGAGGTCCGCGGCCAGATCGAGCTGCGGAACGTGACCTTCAGCTACGACGGGGTCCGCCGGGTCCTCAGGAACATCAACCTGAAGATCGCCACCGGGGAGATGATCGGACTGGCCGGACCCTCCGGCGGGGGCAAGACCACCCTGGTCAATCTCATCTGCCGCTTCTACGACGTCCTCGAAGGGCAGATCCTCATCGACGGCGTGGACGTCCGCGACTACAACGTGCACGACCTCCGCCGCCGCATCGGCGTCGTCCTCCAGGAGCCGTTCCTCTTCCGCGGCACGGTGGCCCAGAACATCGCCTACGGCAAGCCCGACGCCGACCTCGACGAGATCCTCCGCGCCGCCCGGGCCGCCAACGCACACAACTTCATCGTCGGCTTCCCCGACGGGTACGACACGCTGGTGGGAGAGCGCGGGCAGACCCTCTCCGGCGGCGAGCGCCAGCGGATCAGCATCGCCCGCGCCATCCTCCACAACCCCACGATCCTCATCCTCGACGAGGCCACTTCCAGCGTGGACACCGAATCCGAGAAGCTCATCCAGGACGCCATCGCCCGCCT
>CAZNSB010000509.1:0-3941 GCA_964575155.1 uncultured Planctomycetaceae bacterium
TGGTGCTGTACGGCAACATCGCCCGCGACGGCGCGATCGTCAAGCGCTCCGGGCTGAGCCCCTCCATGCTCCGGTTCACCGGGCGCGCCGTCCTCTGCGAAAGCCAGGCCGACGCCTGCCGGGTCATCCTCGCCGGCAAGGTCAAACCCGCCGACGTGGTGGTCATCCGCAACGAGGGCCCGCGCGGCGGGCCCGGCATGCAGGAGATGCTCGCCCCCACCAGCTACATCAAGGGGCTGGGCCTGTACGAGAAGTGCTACCTGATCACGGACGGTCGCTTCAGCGGCGGCACCAGCGGCCCGGCCATCGGGCACGTGGCCCCCGAGGCCGCCGCCGGCGGAGAGATCGGCCTGCTGCGAAACGGCGACGTCATCGAGATCGACATCCCCGCCGGGAAGATCAACGCCAAGGTGAGCCAGGCCGAGTTCGCCCGCCGCCGAAAGCGCTACCGCCCACGCCCGCCCCGGATCACCCACGGGGCGCTGGGCCGGTACGCCGCCCACGCCACCAGCGCCGACACGGGCGCCGTCCTCCGCTGGCCGGGAAAGCCCAGCTAGCCCCGGAGAGCAGCAGGCAAAGGACCAGGCATGGGACTCACGTTCGAGTGGGATTCGAAGAAAGCCCAGAGCAACTTCCGCAAACATGGCGTGTCGTTCGAGGAGGCGGCCACGACCTTCGCCGACCCGCTTTCTTTGACCATTCACGATCCTGACCACAGCTCCGCCCGGGAAGAGAGATTCGTCAGTGTAGGCCATTCTCTTCGACAGAAACTCCTGGTCGTGGTACACTGTGACAAAGGCGAGAGGATTCGTATTATCAGCTCGCGCCGGGCGACCAGGCGCGAGCGGGTGCAATATGAAGAAGGGCGCTAAGAAAAAGCAGGCGATGAGAGGCGAGTACGACTTCTCCAAGGGCGTTCGCGGCAAGTACGCCCGGCAGTATGCCGAGGGGGCGAACATCGTCGCGATCGACCCGGACCTCAGCGACGTGTTCGCCGACTCCAAGTCCGTCAATCAGGCCTTGCGCGCAATCGCCAAGATCGTCCGGTCAAACGCAAGACCGAAGTCCGCCCCGGGCAAGTGAAACGCCGCCCCGAGCGCCAAGTGTGCAGGCTGGGGCCAACGCGGCGAAGGGGCGGCTTTTTCCGTGGCGGGGGGTGCCGCTGCGGCGCACGATACGGCTCGTGACCGGCAGAGAGAAGATCCAGGCCGCTCTTTCTGGCCAAGGCACGGGCGAGTTCCCCGCCGTCATCTGCTACGAGGGGATTTACTACCGCGACCACTGGGACGCCCTCACGTCGCGCCCGTGGTGGTACGTGCAGAGCTACGACCTCGACCGGCAGCTCGCTTGGCTGGGCGAGGCCTTCGCCGCCACGCCGCAGGACTGGTTCGCCCTGCCGGTCTTCCCCCCGCGGGCGCGGCGCCAGGCCACCCGCATCGAGCAGCGCCCCGACGGCGTCTACCGCGTGGACCGCCGCGCTCCCGCGGCCGAGCGGCTGCGCCGGCCCGTCGTCGGCGGGTGGGACCTGCAAGGTCTGTCCCGCCGCGTCGAGAGCCCCCGGCTTCCGGAGACGACCGACGAAGTCGATCGGGC
The DNA here is from genome assembly GCA_964575155.1 of uncultured Planctomycetaceae bacterium. GTDB lineage: Bacteria > Planctomycetota > Phycisphaerae > SM23-33 > SM23-33 > CAZNSB01. The sequence goes on from CAZNSB010000509.1 coordinate 1,594, forward strand.
GATTCCGCCGCCGCAGGAGTTCGACGCCGAGGGTTTCCTCGCCGCCGGGCGGGGCGACCTGGCCGCCGCCCTGCTCGAGGAGTTCGGGAAGGAACGCTTCCCGATGGGCTACACCACGGGCCCGCTGTGGAGCGGCTACGGCACCTGGGGCTTCGAGGGGCTGATGACGCTGGTCGCCGAGCGCCCGGACCTGGTCGAGCGCGCCTGCCGGAGAAACCTCGCCCACTGCCTGCTCCACGTCCGCCGGGCCGACGCCCTCGGTGCCGCCGGCGTCTGGATCGAGGACTGCATGACCGACCTCGTCAGCCCCGCCGCCTTCGCCGAGCTGAACGTGCCCTTCCTGCAACAGCTCACCGGCGAGATCCGCCGCCTGGGGATGAAGAGCGTCTACTACTACTGCGGCGACCCGGCCGACCGGTGGGAGCTGCTGTTCTCGGCCGGTGCCGACGCCATCGCCCTGGAGGAAGGCAAGAAGGGCTTCGTCATCGACATCGAGGAGGCGGTCGACCGCGCCGCCGGGCGGTGCGCCGTGCTGGGCAACCTGGACGCCATCGGCGTGCTGGAAGGAGGCAGCGAGGCCGATCTGCGGGCCGAGATCGCCCGGCAGCTCGCCGCCGGGCGCCGCAACGGCGGGCGATTCATCATGAGCCTCGGCAGCCCGGTCACCCCGGGCACCTCGACCGAACGCGTGCGGCGGTACCTGGACCTGGCACACGAGATCGGCAGGGCGTAGTCTGGAGGGCGAAAGGCGGGCGGCGGGATGGGCAGGATCGTGGCCATCGGCGGCGGGGACATGCGGCGGGGCCAGACGATCGGCATCGACCGGCGGATCGTGGAGCTCGCCGGGAAGCGCCGCCCGCGGGCGCTGTTGGTCCCCACCGCCAGCCGCGACGGGGAGGGATACTGGGAGAGCTTCCGGCGCGTGTACGGGCGGCTGGGCTGCTCGTGCGACGTGCTGTGGTGCCTCCGCGAGAGGCCGGCGCGGCGGGCGCTCCGCGAGAAGGTCGCCCGCGCCGACCTCATCTACGTCGGCGGCGGCAACACCCTGCTGATGATGCGGCGCTGGAAGTTCCTCGCCGTCGACCGCGAGCTGCGGGCCGCCTTCCGCCGCGGCACGGTCCTGTGCGGGGCCAGCGCCGGCGCCATCTGCTGGTTCGAGTACGGGCACAGCGACTCGATGCGCGGGTACGGGCACGACCCCTGGCAATACATCCGCGTCGCCGGGCTGGGCCTGCTGGCCGGCACGGTCTGCCCCCACTTCAATCACGCGGACCGCACCCGGGACTTCCGGAAGATGATCCGGCGGAAGGGCGGTTTCGGGATCGCCCTGGACGACCGCTGCGCCCTGGAGGTCGTGGACGGGCAGTACCGCGTGCTGGCGGCCGGGCGCGCCGCCCGGGCCTACACCGTCCGCCGCCGCCGCGAGCGCGCCCGCGTCCGCGAGGTCCGGCGCCATCGCGACCGCCGGCCCCTGGCGGAGCTGTACGCCGCCCGGTAGGCCGACCGTAGCCTGCCCGCCCGCCGGTGGTTCCTGCTAACTCGCCCCCCCCAAACAGCCGATACGCGCCTCGGCCTGACCGACCGTCCAGGCCGGTGTCGCCCGGGGCCGGGCCGTCGGAGCATCGCGCCGACCCCAGGCGCCTGCGGGCAAAGCGAACAACCGACCCGTGGCGCACGACGCGCCACGGCCATTCTGGAGAGCAAACAATGGAAAAGAGACTTCGACTAGTGGGAACGGGTTTCGGCGTGCTCAGCGCGGTCCTGCTGATCGTCGCGCTGGTGCAACCGGGCGGCGGGCGGGTGGCCACCGCCGGCGGGAAGACCGTCGGGGGCGACCTGACCTGCGGCGTGCGCGTGCGGGAGAAGCTGATCAGCGGCGCGTACAAGGTGTACGGCCTGAAGGACCAGCCGGTGTCGTTGTGGCTGGCGAAGACGGTGTTTCGCAACGACACCGGCGGGATCGTCCGGGACCTGCGCGTCCGGTACAGGCTCGGCGAGTACGCCGACTGGTGCTCGTGGGAGGTGTACCCGCAAATGGTCCCCACCCAGACGGCCGTGGACCTGTACCACCCCATCCTCGCCAGCGCCTGCGCCAAGCTCACCAGCCGGACCCCCGGCGAGCTGGCTATCGAGTACGAGTACACCGATCCGGGCGGGCAGCGCCGGACGGTCCGCAAGAACGAGCGCCTCACGCTGCTGGGCCGGCGGGAGTTCTACTTCACCGACCTGAAGTCGGACGAGCGGACGGGCTCGTTCCAGGACTTCGCGCGGAACGCGCCGCTGCTGGCGGCGTGGGTGACGGCCTCCGACGCGGCGGTGACGGGGCTGGCGGGTCTGGCCAACGAGCG
>CAZNSB010000510.1:0-3938 GCA_964575155.1 uncultured Planctomycetaceae bacterium
CCAGTACAACAAGTTCCAGCGGATGGTCCTGGACGACCTGGGCCTCGAGGACGTGCCGCTCGTCCTCCTGGACCAGGACAAGAATTACCAGGGCGACCTTAAGGAACTGGGGACGAGTTTCCGGAAGTCGGCGTGGAGCGGCATCGTCTTCGTCGATACGCTCCAGAAGATGCTCCGCCAGATGCGCCCCTACGAGGTCACGAAGGGCGAGTGCGATGAACTGTACGAGCATTACCTGCGGCGGATGGAAGAGGTGGTCGAGGGGCGCGGGGGCCTCGTGGCCCTGGCGCGGGAGGCGCGGCAGGCCTTCGAGGCCGTCCGGACGGACCGCAGCCGCCCGCGGCCGAAAATCGGACTCGTCGGAGAGATCTTCGTCCGGTGCAACGCCTTCGCGAACCATTTTCTAGTCCGCAAGATTGAGATGCTGGGCGGCGAGGCCGTCCTGCCGCCGTTCGAGGAATGGGTCAACTATATCGGCTGGAGCCGCGCGACGGATGCGAAGATGGACCAGCATTACAAGCGGCTGGTCGTCGAGAAGATTTCCGACTTCGTCCAGCGCCGCGAAAAGTACAAAATCCTCAACGAGTTCCGCGGGGCCATCCGGGACTTTTTCGACGAGCCGCCCGCCGACCACGTCATCGACCTGGGGCGGCGGTACCTCGACCCGAACATCCGCGGCGAACCGATCCTCTCAATGGGCCGGTGCATGGAATACGTCGAGGCGGGGTGCGACGGCGTCGTCAACCTGCATCCCTTCAACTGCATGCCGGGGACGATCGTGAACGCCCTGCTCACGAAGTTCCAGAAGGATTGGGACATGCCGGTCCTGAAGGTGGCGTACGACGGCCTGGAGCAGGCGACCGAGACCATCCGGATCGAGGCGTTCATGCACCAGTGCCGCGAGCGGTTCGAGGCCCGCCTCAAGCGGATGGGCGACGGCGCGGGGCTGGGCGTGGGCGGGGCCCTGGCGGCCGCGCGGTCGAGTCGGTAATCATGATAACCCGCTTCAGGCGCAGAGCCTCTTTGTGAGCCGCCGGCCGCCTCCTGCACGGCGGATCATCCGGTCCCCAACGTCCCGGCGCCCGGCGAAAGGGCGTTCCGTCCGCTCTCAATCGCCACTCGCCCGAGGAGGGCCGCACATTCGGTCAGGAGCAGGTCCTCGATGCCCCGCTCGAAGGGGAAGAGTCCGTAGACTCGCGGAGCGACGTAGCAGGCGTAATCGCCGGGGGTGTCGTAGGCAGCCGCGGTCGGCAGGTAGCCCACGTTTCCCCCACAGCAGCCGAAGCTGAACAGGGGGCCTCCGCCCGACTGGAGGCGCAGGCCGTACTCGCAGAAGACCTCTCCCGGCAGGGCGAGGATGCGCACCGGCCCGACGGCGGCCGCCTGGATCGGGACGTTATCCACGAACGGCGCCCGGCTCACCTCCCGGCGCCGCCGCAGCGCCTCCTCGGCCCACTCCTCTATGAAGCGCACGGTGGCGGAGCGGCCGGCCATCTCCTCTGCGAACGCGGCCCGCTCCGCCTCTATCTGTTCCTCCCCCGGCACGCTCAGCGGCAATCTGATGCGCGCCTCGGCAGCCGCGATCGCGGGGTTTTCGACGACGGTGGCGTTGCGGTCGGCTTTCATCGCCCGCGCCCAGAGAAGCCCGCCGTAGAGCTCGAGGTCTTCGCTCGTGCCCGGCCCGCCGCGGTTGATGCTTGTAACGGGGTTTATATCGCCGCAGAAGCCCTGGAAGCACACTGCGCGTGCCCCGCCCCTCTCCGCATACCGAACCAGCGCGCCCGGCCAGTCGGCCGAGACCTCGGTGCCGCAGCCGAGGGTGACCGGATGGCAGGCGTAGTTGAGCAGGAGCAGCCTGTCGCGGGCCCGCGCGAAGGCAGCCAGTTTGAGCACGGGGTCAATCGGGTGGAAGGCGCCGTTGCGGCGGTTGAAGCCGATCGGCTCCCCCGTAGGGGTTGAGAAGGAGAGGCTGGCGGGTTGGAGGTCCGCCGCCGCCGCCGCCGCGGCAAGCGGCACGAGTTCCTCAATCTTCGCCAGGTAGGCCGCGTCCACTTCGCCGAGGGCGTGCAAGGGGTGGCAGGCGGGGCCGGAGTGGGTGTGCGTGCAGGCCAGGAAGACGGCGGGCCTCTCAAGGTGGAGCATGCCGGCGATGCGTTCGCGCAGGGCGTCCGAGAACGGGACTGAGAGGCTCAGGAGGTCGCAACTGGCCAGAAGCAGCCGCCTGCCGCCGCTCTGGACGGCGAGGGCGCGCACCTTCAAGGGGTCGAGCACGGATCGCGCCCGCCGCTCGAGGTAGTAACCGTAGCCGGTCATCTCGACGCCGAGGGGCGGGGTGATGTCGCGCTCAGCATATCCGGCGAGCAGCTCAGACATTGGCCAGCGATTCCCGGTTGTCCCAGAGTTTGCGGACGGCCCGCGCGATGTCCTGCATGTCCTCTTGGCCGGCAAGGAGCGCCGAATGGTGGATCCAACATGCCTCGCGGCAGATCCTCTCGGCGTTCGGGCAGGTCACCGCGCGGTAGTCCACCAGCCGGCCGTGGTAGGGGCAGGTGACCGGGCAGCCGCGAGCCCCTTCGCCCGTTCTCTGGAACAGGGGATTGGCGTAGAGCGGGGCGGGGTAGCCGGCAGTGGCCGGGATGCCCTCGGCGGCGAGGGCCTTGAGGAACTGCTCTCTCGTCGCGCCCTGCCAGGCGTCCTCGACGAAGCGGAACACGTAGAGGTGGTAGCTGCGGCGGCTCACGCGAGGGTCCCTCGGCGGGAGGGCTATGCCGGGGATGTCGCGGAGGGCCTCGCCGAGGCAGGCGGCGTTTTCCTCCCGCCTGAGAGTCTGTTCCTCCAAGCGGCTGAGTTGCACCAGGAGGATGGCGGCCTGGAGTTCGGTCATGCGCAGGTTGCTGCCGAGCAGGAAGTGCTCGTACCAGCCTCTGCCCGCGCCCCTGCCGCAGTTGGTGTGACTGCGCGCCTTCTCGGCAAGGCGCTCGTCGTCGGTGAGGAGGATTCCGCCCTCGCCCGCCGTGATGTTCTTGCTCGCCTGGAAGCTGAAGGCGCCGCAGTCGCCGATGGCGCCTGTGCCCTTCCCCTTCCAGCGGCTGCCCCAGCTGTGACAAGCGTCCTCGATGAGCCTCAGCCCGCGCTCGCCGGCGAGCACCGTGAAGGCATCCATGTCCACGGGCAGGCCGGCGAAGTGGACAGGGATGATCGCCCTGGTCCTGTCAGTCACGTGGCGCGCGGCCTCGGCGGGGTCCAGATTGCCGGTGTCGAGGTCCACATCGGCGAAGACGGGGATGGCGTTGACCCGCAGCACGGCGCTGGCGGTCGCCACAAAAGTGTAGGGGGGGACGATCACCTCGTCCCCGGCTCCCACGCCGCACGCCAGGAGCGCCACTTCCAGGGCCGTCGTGCCGCTTGTGCACGTGACCCCGAATCGCGCATCCTGGAAGGCGGCGAAGGCCGCCTCAAACTGCCTGACCTTCTCGCCGTACCACCACTTGCCGCTTGTGATGACTTCGGTGGCGGCTGCCACCTCGCGTTCGTCGAAGACGGGCCAGCCGGGAAAGGGTGCCGTCCTCACCGGCCGCCCCCCATGTATTGCAAGTTGCGCCAACGCTTTTTCCTTTGAGACCGTTGAGCCTAGCCTTCTTCTTGCCAGACCTTCCCATTGCCTATCTCCTTCGCCATATTCAGTTTTCAGCGATTCGCCGTCAACAGTATTTCCAATTCTACAATCACTTCCCCTCTGCATCCGGATACAATGGAGGGGGCTATGGAGAGGCGTCATGATGGAAACAGTCAAGTCCCGGCTGATTCTCGGCATCGGGAACATCCTCCTCGGGGATGAGGGGGTGGGGGTGCGCATCATCGAGGCGCTGCGCAAGCGGGCGATGCCGGAAGACGTCGAGGTGGCCGACGGCGGGACGGGCGGGGCCGACCTCGTGGAC
>CAZNSB010000511.1:0-3936 GCA_964575155.1 uncultured Planctomycetaceae bacterium
ACGCATTGGTGTGCACCTGGCGGGTACCTTGAGATCCGGTATTCCAGTGGGAAGTCCCGCGTGTTCATGATGCTGGGGAATTGCTACCTGCGTGCCGGAGAACCGGAATCGGCTTTGGTCTATAAGATGCCCGTCAAGGTCGAATCGCTGCTTGTGCTTGACGGCTGGACTGGGTCCCGGGACCAGCCTTCCGGATCGGCTGAGGCAGAGCGTAGGGACCGAGCCGCGGAGTGGTTCTGGAAACAGGCGGATTGACATGGCGGACGATTTCGCTGTGCCAGGAGGACTGGTCATGGCCCGAAGGAACGCGGTGCTCCTTGGCGCATGGTTTCTATGCGCCTTGTGGCCGGCCATTGCGGTTGTCGTAGACAACCTACTCTTGCTGGCTGGGTGGGTGGTTAATGTGATTTGCTGGATACCCATTCCGGTCGACTTGGCCACAGCCGTGGCCGGTGCCTTCGTTTGCGGGCTGCTGATAGCCAAGCCTTGGACGGTTCGACTTATGCTCGCCGCGGGTGGGCCTGCGCTCGCGATATTGTGGGCCATTGCTATCGAGGGCTGGGACGCGTACGTTTATGGGCTTGACCCGCTGTACATGGCGTGGCTTACACGTATGTTTTGAGTTCCTGACGCTCCGGATGCGAAGCCGATTCGCGGCGGAGGCGCAGCAGCCGGTGGGGTGGTGAAGGGGCCGATGCGCGGCCATGCCAACCGCGCCAGAAGCGCGTTGGGCGGTCGCCTGAACCCTAGCACCCCACCACCTGCGTGCAACGCCATTCCCCCGGCCCCCGGACCGTCGCCGCGTGTGACAGAGGGGCTGGGTGCGGTCGATGCCCGCGGACTTGAGTTGGTCAAGCGCTTTGGTCTGCTCGCGAAAGAACGCGTGACCGGTTCCTCGGTGTGCTGCTGTGAGTTAACAACGTCGTGCGTACCGGAACCCACCGACACTTCGAACTTGCGCCGGGTAAGTAACCAGTAGAGGAATACGTGAACCCGCCAGACAGCGCGCCGGCCCCAGCGGGGAGGCCGTTGTGGGCACATCCGCAAGGAGCCCGCAATGCCCCACACGGTGGACGATCCGGCCGCCATGACCCCTTCCGACCGCCGCCGCGAGGTCGTCGCGATCCTGGCCCGCGGCCTCGTCCGCCTGCGTCCGGCCCGCCGGATAACGCCGGAACCTGCCGCCGCTCAACACCCGTCAAAGCCATCCGCCACGCCTCAGAAACCGGGATCTTCGCCCGCAAAAACCCCTTGCTCCGTGGCCGAAGACACGGCTCAGTGCGACCCGCCGGTTAGAGCACTTCACGGTCTACTGTAGCGGACTGCCGCGCGGTGGCTCTTCTGAGCCACCGCGCTGGAGAACCTGGAAGCGCGGCGGGCCAGGAGACCCGCCGCGCGAGAAGTTGCTACGATCAAACGTGAACCGCTCTAGAGGCGGCTTGTGAGCGTACGGCTTCGCCCCGTAGGACGAAATCTCGGGAGGCGCAACGGTCGCGGTGACGTGCTACAGCGCCACTTCCTTGTGGCGTTCGAGCACGCCGACCGCGGTCGTCATGCTGCTGAGGCGTTTGGCGGGGTCCTTGGCGATGGCCCGCATGACGAGCTGGCAGATCTCCGCGGGCAGGTCCTGGACGCGGCGGTCCAGCGGAATGGGATGGACGTTCAGGATCTTGCTGAGCGTCTGATGGTGGTCGGGGCTTTCGAACGGCCAATGGCCGGAGAACAGTTGATAGGCCACCACCCCCCAGGCAAAGATGTCGACCCTGTAATCGCAGGGTTCGCGGCGGAGCATCTCCGGGGCGAGGATCTCGGTGGTCCCCATCCGGGATCCCTTCCGGGGGTGTTCCAGCAGCGGACACGCCAAGCCGAAATCAATCAACGTGATGCGCTCCTGGGCCGTGACGATAAACAGGTTCTTCGGGCAGAAATCGTGGTGGATAAACCGTCGCTTGTGAACGTGTTCGAGGGCCTGGGCCGCGTGGCGAACGTAGTTCATGCGTTTGCCGGCCACGCGTTTGCTATCGCCGCCGAGCAGGCTCGCCAGGGTCATGCCATCAAGGTATTCCAGGACAAGGTAGGGCGTGTCGCCCAGTTTGCCGTGGTCGAAGCACCTGATGATGTTGGGATGCTCGAAAGAGGCGGTGATTTCACCCTCGGTGAAATCGCGATACTCGGATTCGAGTTTGGCGACGGCCCTGCGGGCATCGGGCTTGTGAACCTTGACGGCAACAATCTGGCCGGTTTCCTGATGCCGCGCCTTGAAGATCCTGGACATGCTCCCTTCCCGGATCACGCCGAGGGCCGTATAACCTGGGAGTTCCTTGGACTTGCCTTTTCGCAGTCTCTGGAAGAATTTCTCGAGCACGCTCTCCCCCTTGCACCCGGACCGTGGGCGGGAAGACACCCGCGGCGCGCCAACCAGCCTTCCAGGAGATGACGGGTTATTCTATGATGGACCCGGACCCGCGCCAAACGATTTCCGGCCCGCCCCAGCGGCTCCCAGGATGGCCGACCACGAGCCACGTGAGGCGCCCCTGGGCGTCGCGCTCGCCTCCGTTTCAGACACAGTGGTCCATGACGGCCGCCACGTCGCTTCGGAGGTTCTTCCGCTCGACAATCCCGTCCACGAAACCGTGCTCGAGCATGAACTCGGCGGTCTGGAAGCCGTCCGGCAAATCCTGCTTCATCGTCTGTTTGATGACGCGCGGCCCCGTAAAGCCGATCATCGCCCCAGGCTCCGCCAGGATGATGTCGCCGAGGGACCCAAAACTGGCCAGGACCCCCGCGGTGGTCGGGTGGGTCATCACCGCGATGTACAGCCCGCCCGCCTGGCCGAACCGCGCCAGCGCCGCACTGGTCTTGGTCATTTGGGCCAGGCTCAGGATGCCTTCCATCATCCGAGCCCCGCCGGAAGCGCAGCAGATGACGAGCGGGAGCCCGAGTTCGGTAGCCTTCTCGGCGGCGCAGGTGATCTTCTCGCCCACCACCGACCCCATGGACCCCATGATGAAGCCGGCGTCCATGGCCCCCAGGACGAGGGGCCGGCCCTTGATATACGCCCGGCCCACGACCGCCGCGTCGTACAGGCGGGTCTGACGCTGGGCATCGGCCAGGCGCTCGATGTAGGACTTGCGGTCGCTGAAGTCCAGTGGGTCCGGCGACATGAGGTTCGGCAGATACTCCTCGAAACTGTCGGTGTCGGCCAGCAGGCCGATGCGCTCGCGTGCGCCCACGCGAAAGTGGTAGTTGCACTCGGGGCAGACGTGGAGGTTCTCCTCGACGGTCTTGCGGAAGACCATCTCCTCGCACCCGGGGCACCGGAGCCACAGGCCCTCGGGGATGTCCTTTTTCTTTGTCCGGCCGTTGATCGCCATTCCGTGCATCCCCGGCCCAAAGGCCGCAGGCTCGTCAGGCCCGGATCACCTCGGCAGCCGCCTGCCGCAGGTCGCGGATGGCCCGGGCGTAGTCGCCGTCGGGCGTGCGGAAGACGGCCGTCCCCGCCACGAACGTGTCGGCACCGGCCTCGGCCGCCTGACCGATGGTATCGGCATAAATGCCGCCGTCCACTTCGAGCCGCTGCCCCGCCGTCAGCCAGCCGCGCACCTGCCGGATCGTGGGCAGCACCTCGGGCATGAACGACTGCCCGCCGAACCCCGCGTAGATGGTCATCAGGAGCACCATGTCGATGTGCGGGGCGGCTTGCCGAATGCGGTCGATCGGCCCGTCCGGGTTAATCGTGATGCCGGCGGTGCACCCGAGTTCGTGGACGCGGCCGGCCATCGACTCCGGGTCCGAGACGACCTCCCCGTGAAACGTCAGGTTGTCGGCGCCGGCCTCGGCAAACGCCTGGATGTACCGGCCCGGCTCGCTGATCATCAGGTGAACGGCGAGCAGACGGTCGGTCCTGGTTTGGTAAGCGACCTCCGCATCCATCTC
>CAZNSB010000512.1:0-3920 GCA_964575155.1 uncultured Planctomycetaceae bacterium
CGTGGGAAAGTGCGTCTGCCATTGCTCGCGGCTCTGCGCAATCTTCGACCGTTTCCTGGCCGCGGCAACCAACCGGTTGTGGACGTCCGGAATCCGGTTGGTGCGGGCCACGGCATCCGTACCCGTGATCTCCGCCATCGCGCGTGCGGCAGCGACGCGAACGCCAACCGCCTCGCCCTGGTTGGCGAGTGTCTTCTCGAGGGCAGGCAGGGCGGCTTTGCCGTCGGGGCCCATCATCGCCAGAATGAACGCCGCCGCCCAACGGGTTTCCGGGGCCGTGTCGTCCAGGAGCGCCGCCAGCGGCAACGCCGGGGCCTCGCCCATGGTGCCCAGAATCATGCCGATGTACCGCACGCCCTCGTATTGGCGGGTACGCATCAGCGTGTCGTTCTTGATGAGGTCCAGGAAGGCGGGGATGTGTTTGGGACCCGGCCGGGCATGGGCCAACGGATACCAGCCACCCCGGTAGTGGATCCAGTAGCGGTCATCGGCCCAGGTCGCCTCGTCGTAGTGTTCGGGGATCACCGCATCGATCGCGTCCCCGACGGCGGGCCCGATCAAATCGGCCAGCCGGCGGATGTTGTTCGCCTCCGCCTTGGACTTGACGCCTTTGGCCACGATGTGCTGCGCCTCCCGCTTCAGAGCGGGCACGGCGTTGGGGCCCATCAACGCCAGCACGTTGTAATACAGCCCTTTCTGCTTCGCGGACTGCATCTCCTTCTCGAGCATCGGGGCGATGGCGTCGATGGCCTCGGTCTGCGCCATCCGCCGCAGAATCTCGGCGCCCCACCATGCCCAATCGAACTTCGTGTTGCGATTCACCTTGTCGTCGCCCTTGCCGCCGGACTTCACGCTCAGCAGCGCGACCACCTCCGGCACAGCCGGTTTGCCGATCTTGACCAGGGCGTCGACCGTCGCCAGGCGCAGTGGATGCGTCTTGGAGGTGCGGCCGCCCTGTTCGTAGAAGAAGCCGTTCGAGAGCAGGAACGGCACGGCAGGTGCGGCATCGGGCCCCAACTCGCCCAGGGCACGGACCAGCCGGATCTTCTCCTCCAGTTTGGTCCGCTTGGCCTCGATCGCGGGCAGGGCTTCGGCCACAACGTTCTGGGCCGAGCGGTTGACCTGGGGTCGTTCGGCTGCCGACGCACTGACGACGAGGAATGCCAGGAAGGCGAGTAACGCCGAGGAGTGTCTCATCATGGCTCCTGTGTGCCGGGATTCCCCGGATGGAACGCGACCGACGACCGCCGTCGGCGCTTCCGGAGATTCTATCGCAAATCCCAGCCGCCGCAACCGCCGTCTCAGAAGCGAAAAACGGCATGACGTCCCCGGAGTTCCAAGGCGGCCCGGTTTCGTTGCGGCGTGCTTCATCGTGGGCGCGAGGGGGTCGATTGCAATCCTCCGGTCATCCGGGACTTTCCGAACAACCTCGGCGCCACGGCCGCCGTGGGCTGTGTGACGGAGCCACCACGATCCGGGAATTGTCAGGCACTCCGCTGGCGCGGAGTTGTTTGATACACTCGGGCCGCCGGGCAGAACGAGGAACGCGAGAAACAACGATGAGCCGATCGCCAGCGGGGATGCTCGGCACGAGACCGCCAGGGCGGAGTCTGAGGCGGGTGGCGTTTCTGCTGGTGCTCTCCGTCGGGGCGCTCGTCATGGGTTCGCATGTGCGGGCGCGCGGCGCCGAGCGGCCGCCACAGGTCTGGATGGGGCCGCCGTCCTATGGCAATGGCAAGTGCTTCCGCGAACTGTTCGAGACGCCGGACGGGTGGAAGCACACGCGCTCCGTCGTCGACGTGCTCATGTACGCCGATCACCGGCTCCAGAAGCAGTTCACCGACGATGAACTGCGGGCGTGGTTCGGGCAACTGCGGCAATGGAGGCTGAAGTTCGCCCTGGAGGTCGGCGCGATCAAGCCGTGGGGCGTCACGGCCGAGAAGACGTTCGGGGCCGAACGCCCCATATGGGACCGCGTGCAGCGGCTCGGCGGCCACATCCACGCCATCGCCATGGACGAGCCGTTGCTCTGTTGCCGCAAGCACATCCACCGGCCGGACGACTATGCGTTGCGGGAGACGGTCGAGTTCATCGCCCAGGTCCGCGAGCACTACCCCGACGTGCTTATCGGAGACATCGAGACGTACCCGTCAATCCCCTTGCCGGACCACTTTCGCTGGATCGAGTCACTCGAGAAGGGCCTCGCCGAGCGGGGCATCCGCGGCCTGGACTTCTACCGCCTGGACGTGAACTGGGCGGAGTTCATCGTCTTCGACCGCGGCACCTGGCCCGAGGTGAGAAAACTGGAGCGGTATTGCCGCCAGCGCGGGCTGCCGTTCAGCCTCATCTACTGGGACTCAATCTATCCCGCCCTGACCAGGCGAGGGTTGGCAGACGATGCGACGTGGTACACGGCCGTCATGCACCAGGGGTACGCCTACGCCATGGTGCAGGGCTCGCCGGACCACTACGTCGTTCAGAGTTGGATCGCCGCGCCGTGACGCACGCCTTCATCGGCCCCGTGGGACGCAGGGCCGTGGCCGTCTTCCTCGGCCGTGACGATTACGAAAAGGTCCAGCGCCATTACAGCGACGTGATGGCCAACCTGCTGATGGCGTGCCTGCTGGACTTGGTCCGGGCGATAGGCGGCCAGATCATCCTCACGGCTCTCTTTGAGCCTAGCACGGGCGAACGCCTGAACGCTATCACTTTCCCCATGGAAATCGATGGCCGCATGCGGCACGTCGTGACCGACGGTCACGTCTTCATCCACCTGCCGGACAGCGGGTCGTGGTCTCGGCGGACAGCGACGACACGCCCCACGGCCTGGTCGGGCGCGTCGCGGTCCGCTCCAGCCACGACTCGGCCGCGTTCTTCCAGCGATGGCTTCAGTACGCCCGCGAGCACAACTACCTGCGGGGCCGCGCGTTCTTCGCCGACGGCGACCTCGTCGAGCGTGACCGCCGCTACACGTGGGACGATATCCTCCTGCCGCACAAGGTCAAACGGGCCGTACAGACCCACGTTCAGGGGTTCCTGGCCAACCGCGACCGCCTACGGGCTCTGGGCGTCAAGGCACGCCGCGGCCTCATCCTCGAAGGCCGGCCCGGCACGGGCAAGACGCTCCTGGGCAAGGTCCTGGCCGACACGCTGGGCGTCTCGTTCCTGTGGGTCACGCCGCGGCACGTGGAGAGCCCGCGGTCGTTCGACTACATCCTGCGGCTCGCGCGGTTCGTCGCGCCCACGGTGGTGTTCCTGGAGGACCTGGACCTCTTTGCCGAGGACCGTCGCGGCAAGGGGTGGATGGGCCTCGGGGAACTGATGAACCAGCTCGACGGGGCGGTGGAGAACGAGGACATCATCACCATCGCCACGACGAACCGGCTGGAGGTGGTCGAGGAGGCCCTGCGGAACCGGCCGGGGCGGTTCGATCGGGTCCTGACGCTCGACACAATGGACGAGACGTGCCGCCGGCGGCTGCTCGTGAAATTGCTTGCGAAAGCAGAGGTGGCGTCGGAGGATATGTCTTATTTGATTGCGTCTACCGAAGACCACACCGGTGCGCAACTGGAGGAACTCGCCAACACGCTCTACATCCTCGCCGTCGAGTGTGATGCCTCCGGCTCCGGCAACGGCGACGGCGCGCCGCCCACGCCGCTCGTATCGCGGCAGTCGATTGACGAGACGCTTGAGGAAGTGCAGGCGGAGGCAGGGCGGAGGTTTGAGTTTCGGATAGCATAGGAAGAATCCGTACTGCAAGAGTCAATCTGAAGGCACAACACGTACCTACACGACGATGCTAGGGGGTTCTGCTGCTCTAGCAGGCCGCTAAAAAACTCCGATTGTTGTACTGGCGTATTGTAACAGGTGAGGTATGATGCCGGGCGGTCCACGAACAGGAGGATTCGCGATGCGCGGAC
>CAZNSB010000513.1:0-3919 GCA_964575155.1 uncultured Planctomycetaceae bacterium
GGTCCGGCAACTGCTGGAGTACAAGGTGTTCAAGGACGCCGCCGGTCAGCTCCGCGAGGCCGCCGCCGAGCAGGCCCTCCGCTTCCCCCGCCGCCCCGCGGCGGCCGACGAGCCCGGCGCCACCGACATCGAGGACGTCCAGCTCTGGGACCTGGTCGAGGCGTTCGGCCGGCTGATGACGGCCATCGGGCGGGGCGCCCGCCAAAGCGAGATCATCTACGACGACACGCCGGTGGAGGCCCACGCCGCCGACATCATGGACCGTCTCCGGCAGGAGGGGAACATGACCTTCCGCCAGATCTTCGCCGGGCGGAGAGACCGCGGCGAGCTGATCGGGCTGTTCCTGGCGATCCTGGAGCTGGCCAGAAACCGCAGCATCTTCCTGGAGCAGCAGCGCCCCTTTGCCGAGATCTACATCTTCGTCAACCCCGAGCCCGCGGCGGCGCCGATGCCGCCGGGCGATCGCCCCCCCTCCGCCGAAGAGCAGACCCGGCCCGCTCCCGGCCAGTACGTCGGCCGGTCCCCCCAACGGAACGACAACGAACAGGAAGAGGGGACTGGTTAGCAGTCCTTCAATTTCGATATTGCGGGTTCGGGTGCCATGGCGGCCGTCGTCTGCCGCCATGTTGACCCGCATGGCGGGAAATCCCGACGTACGTCGGGACCCGCCATGGCACCCTCAGAATCCACTGTGAGGTCTTCCGGGCCGCTCACGCCCCCGGCCAACCCCTGCCAGCCCTTCGGGCCCGGCGCGATCGGTCAGTTTGAGTAACAGTATCATGCGGTCCCCGCCGAGTCCGGATTGCGAACCGGCCAGCCCCCGCCCGGCGGGCGGGGCTCCGCGGTCGCGGTCTCATGGGCGAATAGCTCATCCCGGCCGGGCCTCTTGCCGATGATTGATGCGCAGCCCCGATCGCCGGCGGCTGCGGGGAGGCCGGAGCGGACGGAGGGCCTCCGCCGACACGCTCAGGAACCCATTCGCGCATGAGGTGAGAGATGTCCGGGACAGGAAAGAGGCGGCGGGTCGTCTATCTCGCGGCGGGCTGGGCGGCGGTGGCGGTGACGGCCGCTGCGTGCGGGTGCGGCAAGGCCAGGAAGAAGGCATGCGCCGCACCTCCTCCCCCCCAGCGCCCCGTGCGCGTCCGCGTCCAGATCGACGCCGCCAGGGCCCTCGCCGTGCCCGACTACGACCGCGGCGTGCAGCACGCCCGGCAAGGCCAGTACGAGGCGGGCATCCAGTGCTTCACGCGGGCCATCGAGCAGGACCCGACCTTCGCCGAGGCCCACTACAACCGGGCGGTCTGCTGCGCCAAGCTGGGCCGGCACGACCCCGCCATCCGCGACTACACCAAGGCGGTCGAGCAGAACCCGGCGTACGCCAAGGCCTATTACGGTCGGGGCGCGGCGCTGGCCGATAAGGGCCGGCACGACGCGGCCATCCGGGACTTCACCAAGGCCATCGAGTTGAACCCCCAGTTCCCCAGGGCCTACTACAACCGCGGGCTGGCCCACGCCAGCAAGGGCCGGCACGACGCCGCCCTGGCGGACCTCACCGAGGCCGTCCGCCTGAACGAGCGGTTCGCCTGGGCCTGGTACCACCGCGGCGTCGTGTACGCCCACACCAACCAGCTCGCCGCGGCCTTGCGCGACCTCACCACGGCCATCGACCTGGACCGGCGGTTCATCGACGCCTACGCCAAGCGGGGGGCCGCCCACCTCGCCACCCGTCAATGGGCGGCGGCCGCCAGGGACTTCAACAAGGTCATCGAGCTGGCCCCCGCCCGGGCGGGCGCCTACGTGGACCGGGGCAACGCGCTGCTGCGGCAGGGCGACGAGGCCGCCGCCGTCAAGGACTACACCAAGGCCATCGACCTGGACGGCGAATACGCCGACGCCTTCTGCAACCGGGCCATCGCCCACTACCTCACCGGCGACTACGAGAAGGCCTGGGCCGACGTGCACGCCTGCCAGCGCCTCGGCGGCGAGTTCCCCGCCAACGTCCTCGCCGAACTCCGCAAGGCATCGGGTCGAGAGAAGTGACCCGCCGCGGTGCCATGCATACGACCTCCGTAAGCACCCCCCCCCAACGAGCAGGTGCCTGCAGACGACGCAGGATGGCACCTCGGAGCCTCGTGTCTATGACGTGATTTCACGAAGTCAGTCAAGAGACTGTTTCAGGACCATCTCCGCTGGCGGCGAGATGGGTCGTGCTGACGCGGTCCCCACCGAGTCCGGATTGCAGACCGGCCAGCCGCGCGGCTGGCCGTTTCGCAATGTCCCCGGCGCACCACGGACGCCGTCAGGACAAGGCGGCCCGATGCCGTGCTTACGATGTCGGTAAGCACCCGCCTGCCGACGGGCAGGTGCCTGCAAGTCCCGGCGCGCCGCCGCAGGCATGGCGCCCGGCGGCGTCGGTATTGGTTCGACTCCCGCGCCCATGGCGGTTAGCATCATGCCGTGCGGAGACGGCGGTTCGGGACATTTTCGGGGGGGATCGACCTGCCGGAGGAGAAGGCGGCGACGCTGGACGCGCCGATCTTGCCGATCGGGCGGCTGGATCGGCTGGCGGTGCCGCTGGCGCCGGTCGGGGGCGAGCCGGCGGAGGTGGTCGCGCCCTGCGGGGAGTACGTCACGCGCGGGGAGCTGCTCGCCCAAGCCCGCACCGACGGGCAGGTGGACGTCTTCGCCCCCCTCGCCGGCCGCGTCGGAAGGCACGTGGAGGTCATGCTGCCCGCGGCGGCGGGCAGGTGGCGCGCGGGGGCCGGGCTGGAGCTGCTCGATCTCGACGAGCCGGCCGGCATCCAACTACTGCCGACGCGGTACGAGTGGTCGTCCGCCGACGCCGCCTCCCTCCGGCACCGCATCGCCGAAGGCGGGCTCCTGACCTGCCGACCGCCGGTGGTCGCCCTGGCCGGGTGGGTCGAGTCGGCCCGGCGCCGCCGGGCCGGGACCCTCGTCGCAAACGTCATGGAGAACACCCCCTTCGCGACGTCGGCGCACCGTCTCCTGGCGGAGCGGGGCTGGGAAGTGATCCGGGGGCTGGTAATCCTGGCCCGCGCGCTGGAGGCCGGTGGCGTGATGCTGGCGGTGGACGAGCGCCGCACCGGCGCCTACCGGTCGGCGGTGGGCCCGGCGGAGCTGTACGCGATCGACGCCATCGCCCTGGCCCGCAAGTATCCCATCGGCGCCGACGCCGTGCTGGTGAAGGTGCTCACCCGCCGGGAGGTGCCCGCCGGCCGCTCGCCGCTGGACGTGGGGGTCGCCGTCACGGACGCGGCGACGTGCTGGGCGGCGTACCGGTGGGTGGCGTGCGGCGAGCGGCAGACCGGGCGGGTGGTGACCCTCGCCGGGGACGGCCTGGAGCGGAGGGGAAACTTCCTCATCCCCTTCGGCGCCGACGTCGGGGAGGTCCTGGCCGGGGCGGGGGCGGACGGCGAGCGGGCGGCGGTTTACGGCCCGGCGATGACGGGGCGGCGGGCGGCGGACGGCGCCGTCGTCGCCGCCGAGGCCAGCGCCCTGCTGGTTCACCGGCTGCCGCCGGCGGCGGCGCCGACGCCCTGCATTCGCTGCGGCTGGTGCGGGGAGAGCTGCCCCGCCCGGCTGAACGTGGCGGCGTTGAACGACGACTTCGAGCTCGGCCGCGCCGGCCGGGCACGCCGACGGGGCGCGCTGGCCTGCGTCGGGTGCGGGATTTGCAGCTACGTATGCCCGGCCCGACTTCCGCTGGCGCGGCGCGTGGAGCTGCTGAAGCAGGCCATCGCCGAGAGAGCCCGGGAGCCCGCCCATGCCCTCGGGAGCTAGCCCGACCCGCCCTGCCGCCCCGCCCGGCCCCGGCCGGCTGGTGGACGGGGCGGCCGCCCACGCCCCCTTCGTCCGCGCCCCCGAGGCCAGCAGGAGCATCTTCCTGATGATCGCGCTG
>CAZNSB010000514.1:0-3900 GCA_964575155.1 uncultured Planctomycetaceae bacterium
CGCCGCGGCGTCCAGGCCGCTGGGCTTGCGCTGCTTGGCGGGCTTCTCGGCCTTGGGCTGGCGCTTCTTCTTGGCGGTCGGGACCGTGACGCCCTTGGTCAGGTCGCCCTTCTCGACCGCGGCGACCGTCTCGGCCACGCCGTCGGCGCTCTTGGTGGTCTTCTTGCCCGGCCACGTGGCGGCCTTGCCTCGAAGCCGCTGGGCGGACTTGATGCGGACGGACTTCTTGGTCTTCATGTTCGTCCCGTCCCAGCCGCCGCGGGGGTTCTCCCGGTCGATCTGGACCGGGACGACGTTCCCGCTCACCTTCGCGCTGTAGACCTGTCCTACCTTGACGTCCGTCTTCTTCATGACATGCTCCTTGTCTCTGGGGCCCATCGGGCCGGTTGGTCAGAGTCCCACCTCTTCGATGAGGCGGTTGAACTCGTCCACGCCGAGCATGTCTACGAGCATGCCGGCGAACCACTCGATCTGGCGCTGCACCTGCGGGTTCTTCACCCGCGCGGCCTGCAGGTGGGCGGCGATGGCCGCCGCGGCCTGCGGGCTGAGGTTGTCCTGCACCGCTGCGGCGAGGACGCCCTCGTCGATGGCCTCGGGTACGCTCACGCGGACCTTCCGGCCCTTGTGCTCCACTTCGTAGGTCTCTGGTCGTCGTCGCTTCATGGTCCTGGTCTCCTTGTCGTTCGCCGTGCTCACGACCGCATGAGGCCATGGAATCGCGCCCGTGCTAAGCCACATTCCCGGAAACCAGGCAGATTATTTTCCGCCGCATGACTTTGACACAGCGATAGTTACGACAATGCCCGAAGATTCTTCCGACATTCCGGCCGACCGAATCGACCCCCTGGCGGTGACCGTCGCCCAGGCGGCGAAGGTGCTGTCGGCCGTCAGCGGCGAGCGGATCGCGGAGGAGATGATCCGGGCCGACGTCGAGGCCGGCGCCCCGGTGACGGCCGACGGGCGGGTCAACCTGGTCTACTACGCCGCGTGGCTGGTCCGGCAGGAGGGCACGCGCGGTGAAGCTTGACCCCCGCAAGCTCCGGCCGGCCGAACTGGCGCGGCTGCTGAACTCCACGCCGCTGGGCGAAGTGGCCAAGCCGCACACGGTCTACCGGCACCAGAACCTGGCCGGCTACCGCATCGGCGACGGCAAGCGGATCGACCTGATCAAGTACGTCGCGTGGCTGGCGGTCGCCCGACACATTCGCCGGCCAGAAGAGACGACCGCTTCCATGCCCGGCTACGAGGGTATGAAGGCCGCCGCCGCGGAGAGGAACCGCCGCCTGTCGGCCCAGGGCAGGGACATCGGGCCGATCCCGGAGGTGAAGAATCCGACACGCAGAGCCGCGGCGTCGGATGACTTCCGGCTGTTCTGCGAGACGTACCTCCCGAACACCTTCTACCTGCCGTGGTCGGACGACCACATGAAGGCCGTCGCCCGCATCGAGGACGCCGTCCTGCGCGGCGGCCTGTACGCCTACGCCATGCCGCGCGGAAGCGGCAAGACCGTCATGGTCGAGACAGCGTGCGTCTGGGCGGTGCTGTGCGGCTACCGGCCGTTCGTGGCGCTGATCGGTAGCGACGAGGCCCACGCCGCCGACATGCTCGACAGCATCAAGACGGAGCTGGAGGCCAATGAGCTGCTGCTCGAGGACTTCCCCGAGGTCGCCTACCCGATCCATCGGCTGGAAGGCATCGCCAACCGCTGCCAGGGCCAGACGTGCGACGGCGAGCGGACCCACATCGAGTGGACGGCCAAGCACGTCGTCCTGCCGACCATCCCCGGCAGCGCCGCCAGCGGCGCGATCATCCGAGTCGCCGGGATCACCGGCCGCATCCGGGGCATGAAGCACAAGTGCCCCGATGGCAAGACCGTCCGCCCGTCGCTGGTGGTCCTGGACGATCCGCAGACTGACGAATCGGCCCGGTCGATGTCACAGTGCGCGAACCGGGAGAAGATCCTGGCCGGCGCGGTGCTGGGCCTGGCCGGGCCGGGCGTGAAGATCGCGGGGTTCATGCCCTGCACGGTGATCTGCCCGGGCGACATGGCCGACCGCATCCTCGACCGCGACAAGCACCCGCAGTGGCAAGGCGAGCGGACGAAGATGATGTACTCGTTCCCGACCAACACCGACCTGTGGGACCAGTACGCCAGCATCCGGGCCGAGAGCCTTCGTAGCGAGCACCGCGGCGTTGAGGCGACGGAGTTCTACCGCAACCACAGGGACGAGATGGACGCCGGCGCGAAGGCCGCCTGGGAGGCCCGGTACAACCCCGACGAACTATCGGCCATCCAGCACGCGATGAACCTGAAGCTCCAGGACGAGGCGGCATTCTTCGCCGAGTACCAGAACGAGCCGGTCGTGGAGCAGGCCGAGGAAGAGATCCTCACGGCCGACCAGGTCGCCGAGAAGATCAACGGCCGCAAGCGCCGTGAAATCCCGGTCGGCTGCAGCCACGTGACGGCGTTCATCGACGTGCACGATAAGCTGCTGTTCTATGCCGTGGCGGCGTGGGAGGACGACTTCACCGGCTACATCGTGGACTACGGGACGTTCCCCGACCAGAGGCGGGCGTACTTCACCTCGCGGAACGCCACACGGACGCTCGGCCGGGTCTTCCCCAGGGCCGGCAAGGAGGGGGCCATCGCCGCCGGGCTCAAGGCGCTGCTGGACGAACTCTTCACCCGGGAATGGCCGCGGGAGGACGGCTCGGCGATGCATGTCGGCCGGTGCCTGATCGACTCGGGCTACGAGCCCGACGTGGTGCACGCGGCGATCCGAAGGAGCCCCAGCGCCGCCCTGATCATGCCGAGCCTCGGTCAGGGCATCACGGCGGCGAACAAGCCGATCTCCGAGTACAGCCGCAAGCGCGGCGACCGGATCGGCTACTACTGGTGGATTCCCAGCTCCAGGCGCCGGCGGCTGCTCCGCACGGTGCACATCGATACGAACTACTGGAAGACCTTCGTCCACACGCGGCTGGCGGTGATGCCGGGCGACAAGGGCTGCCTGGCCCTGTTCGGGCAGAAGCCTGCGGAGCACCGGCTGTTCGCGGACCACGTGACGGCGGAGTATCGCGTCCGGACCGAAGGGCGCGGTCGCAAGGTGGACGAGTGGAAACTGCCTCCGTCCAAAGCGGACAACCACTGGTTTGACTGCCTGGTGGGCTGTGCCGTCGCAGCCTCGATGCTGGGGGTGTCGGTCATGGACCCGGCGGCCGGGGCCGGGAAGAGAGTCAAGCGAAGACAAGCAGCGGTTTCGTACCTGTAGGAGAAAATCAATATGGCACAGAAGACCATCGCCAGGAACAAAGCAAAGCACACCCAACGGGGGCCGGGCAGGCCCAAGGGTTCAACGAATGCGGACGCCGACGTGATCACTGTCGAGCCCTCTCGGTGTCAGCGGTGCGGGAGCACGCGCCGGAGCGATTACTACGGCAAGACCGAACAGACGTTCCGGGGCGAGCACAACGGCCAGCCCTTCACGCACATCGTGCGGCGACGGACGAAGTGCCTGGACTGCGGGCAGCTCCGCGTGGACAGGGCCTATGAAAACCGGCCCCAGAAAAACAATTCGGATTCCGAATAGGCCCCGTCGAGTGTCCTTGATGGGCGCGAGTCGGGAGCGTCTAATAAGGTGAGAGCAACCCGCGGCTCGCCCGGAAGGATGGGCCGCGGCAACCGAATACTGCCCAGGGAACAGGCCCGGCCGGGCCTGAGCCTCGGTGACGAAGCTGAAGCCCGTCGGATCGTGCACGACGATCCGGCGGGCTTTTTCTTTGGGCTCTGTGGAGTACGCATGGCGACGTTTGCGGAACAGATGGTCGAGAAGTTGCAGGCGATCCTACTCGCCAACGCGGGGCTCGCGTCGGTGAGCGTCGACGGCACGATGGTCGCGT
>CAZNSB010000515.1:0-393 GCA_964575155.1 uncultured Planctomycetaceae bacterium
CAGGACCACAAGCCCGGCCAGGGCCTCACCGACCAGCTCGCCCAGGCCTCTGCCGGCAGCCCCGGCGGCGGCAGCGGCGCGCCCGGGCAGAGCATGATGACCCAGGCCGGCGGCGTCGGCATGGGGCTGAACAAGGACATTGAGAACGTCTTCTGGGACGCCCGCAAGTTTACCGCCGACCTGGAGCGTGACCGGCTGATCGACGAGGCGAAGCTCCGGCTGATGAAGCGGAAGGTGATGACCATCGACGAGTTCAAGGCGATGTTCAAGAAGATGAACAAGGTGGAGGCCGGCGAGTTCGCCGACCTCGTGTTGGGCGTGGGCAAGGATCTGGAAGCCGCCCTGAAGGAGGCGCTCTCGGCCAAGCGGCTACACACCGAGCAGCGCGAGGAG
>CAZNSB010000515.1:403-3897 GCA_964575155.1 uncultured Planctomycetaceae bacterium
CCTCAGCAAGGCGGTCTCCAGCGAGAAGAAGAAGCCGTAAGGGAGCGAGAGAAAGTCAACGTGTCCAACCTGTTCGAGAAGCTTTTCAAGTTCCCGCTGGACGAGTTCGGGAAGGGGACGTTCCGATTGGGCAGCCGCCTGCCCGTGGAGCTGGCCCTGCTGGCCGTGGCGGCGGCGGTGTTCGCAGCCATCTACTTCTACCGCCGGGCGCCCGGCTCGCTGGGCCGGCGAAAGCGGACTCTCCTTTCGGTCCTGCGCGGGGTGGCGCTGGGGCTGCTGGTGCTGATCCTCTTCCAGCCCGTGCTGAAGGTCCCCCAGCCTGTCACCAAGGACTGCTACGTGGTCGTGCTGGCGGACAACTCCGGCAGCATGAAGATCGACGACGCCGGCGCTAAGGGCGCCCGGGCCGACAAGGACAAGCGGAAGTCCCGCCTGGCCGTGCTCAAGGACGTCCTCGGGACGCCCGGAGAGGGCAGCGCCTCCAGCGGGAAGCCGGGCCTGGTGGAGGAGCTGGCTGAGGTCTGCCCGGTCCGGATGTTCAAGTTCGGCCGGGAGGTCGAGCGGATCACCGACATCGGCGACCTCAACGGCATCGGCGACCGCACCAACCTGTTCAAGCCCCTCAAGGCCGTGGACACCGAATTGCGCGGCGTGCCGGTGGTGGGGGTGATCGTCTTCACCGACGGGGCGGCCAACGACGGCGGCGACCCGCGCGAGATCGCCCGGATGATGAAGACCAAGGACCGCCCCATCTGGTGCGTGGGCGTCGGCGACCCCAACCCGCCCAAGGACCTGGAGGTCATCCGCGTCCAGGCCCCCCGCGTGGTGCGGGCCAATACCAACGTCGAGATCTACGCCAACGTCCGCTGCACCGGCTTCCAGGAGCCGTTCGACGTCATCCTCCGTCAGGAAGAAAAGGTCCGCCACTCCAAGGAGGTCCAGCCGGTCAAGGACGACCAGGACAACAAGGCCGGCAAAGGCCCCGCCGGACGCGTCTACCGCATCCCCCTGTCCTTCCAGCCCGCCGACCGCGGGACCTTTCACTACACCGTCGAGATCCCCTACAACGCCGAGGAGGTGATCCGCGACAACAACCGCTACGAGTTCGTCGTCCGCGTCGCGGATCAGCGCCTGCCGGTGCTGTACCTGGAAGGCAGCCCCCGCGAGGAGTACCGCTTTCTCCGCCGGGCGCTGTTCCGGGACAAGGACTTCCGGATCGTGAGCATACTCCGGCTGGTGAACGCCAAGGCGGGCGAGGCGCCCAAGAAGAAGGGCATCAAGAAGTTCATCACCCAGGGCGCCGAGCCGGAGGACGGCCTGACGGCCGAGGACGAAAAGGACAACGGCTACCCCAAGACCAAGAAGCACCTGTATCGGTTCGAGGCGATCATCTTCGGCGACATCCCGGCCAATTACCTCACCAAGGAGCAGTTGCAGATCACCGAGGAGTTCGTCCGGAAGCGCGGCGGGGGCTTCCTGATGCTCGGGGGGGTGAACTCCTTCAACCTGGGCGAGTACCAGGGAACGGTGATCGAGAAGATGCTGCCGGTGGTCCTGCCGGCCCCTGCCATCGAGTACGTGCAGAAGGACCTGGAGATCTTCGTAACCGAGGCCGGGCTCAAGCACCCGATCATGCGGCAGACGGGCGGGACGGGCGAGGCCGACGATACCGGCATCGGCGCGCGAGTCAACCGCAGCCTCTGGAACAAGGCCCCCAAGCTGATCGGGTACAACCCCATCACGGACTTCAAGCCCGCCGCGGAGCTGTTGGCGCTGGGCAGGGCCACCGAGACCGAGACCCCCCTGCTGGTCGTGCAGAAGTACGGCGCCGGGCGGACGGCCGCGTTCACCACCGGCGGGAGCTGGCACTGGCAGATGGCCCGGCCGAAGGAGGACGAGCTGCACGAGAAGTTCTGGAAGCAGCTCGTGCGGTGGATGGCGCTGGGCTCCAAGGCCAAGCTCACCATCGAGCTGAAGAAGGACATTTTCGCCCTGAAGGAGTCGGTGGTCATCCGCTGCGTGGTGCTGGACCACGCCCACAAGCCGGTGGACGACGCCAAGGTGGTCGCCACGGTCGAGAACCCCTTCGGCGTCAAGCGGAAGCTCAACCTGGAGTGGATCCTCAGCGAGGAAGGCGTCTACCAGACCCAGTACACGCCCATCGACGAGGGCGACTACAAGATCGACGTGAAGGCCACCCTCAAGGACGAGGCCAAGACCGAGCTGGAGACCACCGCCACCTTCTCCGTGGGGCAGACGCTGGACGAGTACAACGACGTCAGCCAGAAGGTGGACCTGCTGAAGGAAATCGCCGAGAACTCCGGCGGGAAGTACTACCGGCCGGACGAAGTCAACGAGATCGTCCGGACCGTAAAGAAGCGCGTCCGCAAGATGAAGCGCGACGAGACGGTGTTCGAGCAGCATGACATCTGGGACACGCCGCTGCTGTTCGCCCTGCTGGCGTTGGCGCTGTCCGTGGAGTGGATCATCCGCCGCCGCGCCGGACTGATGTGATACGAGGTGCCGCCATGGAAGCGCTCCTGGAGAACCCCAACGACCTGAGCGACTGGAAGCGGGAAGTGCTCAGAAAGGTCACCTGGCACCTGGACCGCCGGGAGTTCCTGCGGGCGGCGCTGGTGGGGGCCGCCGCCCTGGCCGGACCGGCGGTGCTGCCGAGGCGGCTGCTTTCCTCGGCCGGCGGGCAGGTCGTCGGCGCGAAGGACCGCAAGGCCGTCAAGACCGGCACCTTCTACTTCCCCCGGCTGATGTTCCACGTCAAGGACGAGACCGGCGACCAGTGGAACACCGACCCCATCGGCGACATGATCCTCCGCCGCCGGCTGGCGGAGCTGACTAACATCAACGTCAGCCAGGACCCGGTGGTGGTCAAGCTGGCCGACCTCGACCACATGTGCCGGTATCCCTTCGTCTTCGGCACGTCCGAGGGCTACTTCGACCTGCCCAAGAACGAGGAGCGGAACCTCAGGGAGTTCCTCGCCCGCGGCGGGTTCGTGCACGCCGACGACTGCGTGCTGGGGCGGACGGGCGACCGCTTCTTCCGCGACTACGTCAAGATGGTCAACCGGCTGTTCCCCGAGCACCGCATCGAGAAGGTCCCCAAGGAGCACGAGCTGTACCACTGCTACTTCGAGTTCCCCAAGGGGGCGGTGTACCTTCAGGGCCAGAAGAAGCACGGGGGCGACTGGGCCCTGTTTGAGAAAGGCACCGGCCGGATCATGACCTTGGTCACCCCCTGGGACTACCACTGCGGGTGGTGCCGCATGTTCTTCACCCCCAAGCTGAACGAGGACGCCATCCGCATGGGCGTCAACATCATCATTTACTACCTGACCCACTGAGATGGGCCTCCGACGCCGGAAAGGAACAGGGCCATGAAGCGTATCGCGGGGCTGTCCCTCATCGCGGTGCTGGCGGCCGGGGCCTTGGCGCAGGCGCCCCCACCGGCCGCTGCCCCGCCCCCCAAGCCCAAGCCG
>CAZNSB010000516.1:0-3895 GCA_964575155.1 uncultured Planctomycetaceae bacterium
TCCCCCCCGTGGGCATCCCCCCCAAGCACATCGACACCATCAACGAGTACACCCGGAAGATCGCCCGCGAGCTCAACGTCGTCGGGCTCATGAACATGCAGTACGCCATCTACCAGGACACCGTCTACGTCCTCGAGGCCAACCCGCGGGCGTCCCGGACCGTCCCCCTCGTCAGCAAGGTCTGCGGGCTTTCCATGGCCCGGGCGGCCACCGAGCTGATGCTCGGAAAGACCCTCGCCGAACTCGGCCTCAAGCACAGGAAGATACCCCACTACGGCGTCAAGGAGGCCGTCTTCCCCTTCAACATGCTCCCAGAGGTCGATCCGGTCCTTGGGCCGGAAATGCGATCCACCGGCGAGGTGCTCGGCCTGGCCGATTCGTTCGGGCTGGCCTTCTACAAGGCACAGGAGGCCGCCAAGCAGACCCTGCCCACCGAGGGGACCGTCCTGCTCAGCGTCGCCGAGAAGAACCCCACGGTCCTGACCGCCGCCCGGAAGTTCGAGCAGCTCGGGTTCAAGATCCTCGCCACCGAGGGGACCCACCGGTTCCTCAGCGGCGACGGCGTTGCCTCCGAGCAGATCAGGAAAATGCACGAAGGCCGGCCGAACATCGCCGACGCCATCAAGAACGGCGAAATCCACCTCGTCATCAACACCCCCGTCGGCAAGCGAAGCCAGCACGACGACTCCTACATCCGAAAGGACGCCATCAGGCACCGCGTGCCCTACATCACCACCCTGGCCGCCGCCCTCGCCGCCGCCGAGGGCATCGCCGCCCGCCGCGCCGGCGGGCACGTCACCAAGTCCCTCCAGAGCTACCACGCGGACATCAAGTAGCGCTCTGTCAAGCATCATTCCGCTGGTGGCACAGGTTTGTAACCTGTGCGAGAAAAACAGGTTGAAAACCTGTTCCACCCACAGATTCAAGCTTGACGGAGCAGTAGGCCCGCGCCCATGCCCTTCTCCGCAATCGTGAATTTCCGTCGCATTTCCCCCCGGGGGGGCATCAGTACACGCTTTTACACCTCCACTCGCGCTCGTTAACACCCGCACCTGCTTCCTGCAAAAGGCCTTATGAGAAATCCGCTGGCCGGTTAAATAGTAAAAACGCGCACGGCCGTTTCGTCGTAAGTGCATTCCAGGCAAGGGGTTGCTGGGTTAGACGTAAGAGCCTTTTTACTAATGGCCGCAGCCGGCAACATTTTGCGTAATCCTTTCTCCTACAAGCGGCTGCGTAACTATTCGCAATCGCGTAAAACCGTGCCCTCCCCGGCCGATCTGGCCGGTGGGTCTTCATCCGCCCGCCTCTGCTTGCATTCACGCTTCACAATCCGCAATCTGCAATCCGCAATCCTTCGTTGTCCCCCCACACATTACATTAGTGCCGTCAATCGCCCCGGCAGAATCAGCATAAAGCACTTGCCTCAAAGCAGTTACACCAGAAACACGCCCGGCGCCCCGCCTGCGGAAAAAATCAACAAAAACCGCCCCCACCCCTCTGGCGGTGCCATGGCGGTCCCGACGTACGTCGGGGTTCGCCGCCATGAATCCGCCCCCGGTCCCGCCAATCCGCAATCCGCATTCCGCAATCCGAAATGCCCCTGGCGCTTCCACTTGCCACAAGCATCCGCAGAGGTTAATGTAACTTCCCGGCGGCCGACCCCGGCCGCGGGGATTGGCCGCCGGCCGAGAAGGCACAAGATCGGTGTGGCAAGAACGCCCCAGCAGAGAACCCGGCCCCGTCCTCCTCGCGAAGCTGGGCCTGGAGCAGACCCTCTGCCCGCCCGAAGGCACCCCGCCGGGGCCGCGGGTCCCCAGGAGGCGAAAAAGTTCCTGCCGCCTTTTCTGCCGGCACCTCCGTGCGCTGCCCATCGGCCGCCCAAGGAAACCCAAGCCGAGGAACAATGACCAAACGCGCCGAAAATAGGAAACCGTCCCGGTTTCGTCCGGAGGTGCCGAACGCGCAGCTCAAGCGTTCGATTGAAATGAACAAGCAGATGTATCCGGCGGTCAGGACGAAGCCATGACGATGAATGGTGAGGAATTCATCACCGGCATCCGGAAGAGCATTATTGTGAGCAACCTGGAGACTTACCGGGAGTTGTTCACCGGTACGCGACCGGAGGACGCGTCCGATCCATATTGGAAGACGGCCCTGAGACTATTCGCTGAACTCGACGACGCTGAGCGAGAGGTTCTGTTCAGCATCATGAGACAGGTAATGGTTGATACCGTCTCAAACCTGTTCGCTGTCTTCGACGGTGTATCGGATCTCCCCGGCCAAGATGGCGCGTTCGATGTTCGGATTGAAGGCAATAGTATCGTGGGCTCCTTGCAGGATCAGTTCCTGGCAGCAGAGGAAGAAGATAGCGACTGAGCCCCAGTATCAGAGAAGCAACCGGGACGGTTTCCGATTTCGCGGGGACGACGGGTTGAAGGAGCATCGGCCTGGGGGCGGGTGAGTTACGCATTCGCAATGGGGAGACGATGCGATGAGACACAGGACATGGGCAGCAGTCGCCGCCGTCCTGGCTGTCGCTGCCGTAGCGATTTTTGTGTGGCTGATCGTACGACCCGGGCCGCAGCCCCCACCGGGGCCGGCCGAGCCGGCGGTCACAAGGAAGCCGGCCATCGTAACGCCGCAGCCGCGGCCGCGGCCGACGACGTTCCCGGCGGCGAGGAAGTGGCTGAGCCAGCACTCGTACGAGGACACCCGCGGGCGGTGGGTCAGTTGCTACGACACGGATGCCGACGGCCTGTACGACGCCGACGAGATCGTCTCCTACGGCACCCTTCGGTACAACTCGCGCACGCGTTCGGGGGCCCCGCGGATCAACCTGCCCCCGCCGTCCAAGCCCAAGCCCGACCCCGACGACACCGACAGGGACGGCCTGCACGATGCCTGGGAGAAGGGCTACTTCGGCACCCTCAAGCACGGCCCGTGGGACGACCCCGACCGCGATGGCTACCCCAACTGCGTCGAGTACTCCGACAACAAGTCGCCTGTGGACATTGACTTGGCCCAGTCCAGGCTCAGGCGGAAAGAGTTCCCGAAGCCCCTTCCGCCTCGCCCGCGAGGGCACCGGCCATCGAAGGGGTGGTCGATCAAGTCGCGGGAGTTCTGGGAGGCCCAGGACCGGGCGGAGAAGCGTTTGATGGCCGGCGAGAAGAGCCCCGGCCCGGCCGTGAAGGGCTTCAAGTGGCGGAAGCCGAAGCCCAAGCCGCCGCCCAAGCTTCCCCCGCCGCCACCGAAGCCCTCGCCGCTGCGGCTTCGTTTCGCCGAGCTGGCCCGCTCGGCCCTTGGCCCGGCCCGGGACAGCGACGCCGACGGGCTGGCCGATGAGTGGGAGAGGCACTACTTCGGGAATCTCTCCCAGACCCGCCAGGACGACCCCGACGGCGACGGCTTTCCCAACCTGATCGAGTGGTACCGGCTCACCGACCCGACCAAGCCCGACCTGATGGAGCTGCGGTTCAAGCCGGCCAGGCTGGAGGACCTGCCCCCGCCGACCACGCCCTGGGACCACTGCTGGGACATCCACAGCCGGGAGTTCTGGGAGATTCAGGCGCGCCTCCGGGCCGAGCGGGCCGCCGCGCAGGCGGCGGCCGGCGGTACGAAAGGAAAATAGAGTCAGGCACGCAAGCCGGACAACTGATGGAAGGAGCAATCTTATGAGATCCGTAATCGCGGCGACGGCAGCGGTCTTGATGGTGTGCATGGGCTTGACGGCCGATGAGCCGGCGACGCAGCCGGCCAGCACCCCCAGCGTGGCGCCGCTTGACGCCGTGTGCGGGCTGACGGCCGAGCAGAAGCAGCAGGTGGCGGCGGTGGACGCGGGCATGCTTCAGGCGGTGTCGGAATACAAGGCCGCCCACGCGGAGGAGATCGCGGCGGC
>CAZNSB010000517.1:0-3874 GCA_964575155.1 uncultured Planctomycetaceae bacterium
TCGGCGGCGGGGTGGGGCTGCTGTTCTGGAGCGTGTGGTTCAACCGCAAGACCATCTGGGGCTACCTCCGCAGCCTGTGGGGCGGGCGGGCGACGGACCCGGCCAGCCGCGACGAGCTGGGGCGCCGGCGGATCATCGTGATCTTCCTGGCCGGGCTGGCGGGGTTCTTCCTGCTGGGCTGCTACGCGACGAACGCCGTGGAGATGGGGCTGCTGACGCTGCTGATCCTGATCTACTCGTTCAGCCAGATCCGGCTGCGGATCTCGGGGCTGCCGCTGGCGTACGACAACAACTTCGGCAGCCACCAGATGGTCAGCATCCAGCGCGACTTCCTGGGCACGCACTTCGGGGTGGCCAGCCAGGATGCCTCCGTGCCGGTCACCGGGGACGGGTGGGCGACGCACTGGATGCAGTGGGGGTTCAACGGGCAGCTCAAGAGCCTCGGCCCGCACAACATGCTGCTGGAGGCGTTCAAGGTCGCCCACGAGCTTCGCGTGCACGCCCGGCAGATCGCCAAGGGCATCCTGCTGTCCATGCTGGTCGTGGCGGGCGTCGTCCCGGCGCTGTTCATCTACCTCATGCACCTGTACGGGTTCGAGAACAACTTCACCGGGCAGCTCAGCACCTGGGCCGACTTCATGCAGTGGTCCGAGCGGGCCGCGTCCTACGGCATCCACTCCACCAGCCAGGTCTTCATGCACAGGGGCGCCACGGGCTTCTACGAGACCTACAAGGCCGTCTTCCACCTGGCCTACGGCGTCGTCATCGTGGGGGTTCTGTTCTACCTGCGGCGGGAGTACCCGCGGTTCCCCTTCAGCCCCATCGGCGTCGTGATCGCGGCGGAGTTCTTTTACGGCGGGCGCGGGATGCCGTTCAGCGCCGACCTGGTGTGGTTCAGCTTCCTGCTGGTCTGGATCGCGAAGGGGCTGATCTTCCGCTGGCTGGGTGTGCGGTCGTTCCGCGAGAAGATCGTGCCCGCGGTGATCATGCTGCTGTGCGGGATGATCCTCGGGATGATGGTCTACATCTTCCGACACATCGCCCTGCTGACGGGGTGCATGAAATGAGAGCGGCGACGCACTGGCTTCTGGCGGCCGTCCTGCTCGCGGCCCCGGCCTGCGCGCCGCGGGCCGGGCGAAGAGAAACCGACCAGGAGGACACCGCAGACCGCGCCAAGTACCTCGCCAGGCTCCGCGCCGACTACGCGGGCATCCCCGAGGCGGCCGGTCGGATGCTCCCTCGGATCCGCGCCCACGTCCGGGCGCTGGCGGCGCTGGGCCCGCGCCAGACGGGCCAGCAGGGCTGCGAGGAGGCGCTGCGCTACATTCGTGCGGCGCTGGCGGAGGCGGCGCCGGAGTGCCCCGCCGCCGAGCTGCCCGACCCCCCGGCGACCACCGTGGCGCTGGATCGAACGCGGCGCGAGCACCTCGGTCGGGTCCGCGCGGGAGAGAAGGAATTCACCCACGTGGTGGTGGCCGGGCTGGGCGACTCGCCGCAGACCTGGCCGGCGTACGCGCTGGCGCCCAACTGCGTGCAGGCCTGCGCCACCCACCCCGCCGAGGACTGCCCCGCGGAAAAGCAGCCCGGGGAGCCCTTCTGCCCGCACTGCCAGAGGCCCCGCCGGCTGGTGGACCTCGGCGACGGGAGCTGGGAGAAGTTCCGCGGGCGGGACCTCGACGACGCCGTGGTCCTGCTGGACTTCAACAGCGGGGACGCCTGGGGGCGGGCGGCGTCGCTGGGGGCCGCCGGCGCCGTCTTCATCGAGCCGCGCCGCACCACCGTCTTCCAGGCCGACAGGAAATACCTCGCCACCCTCCCGCTGCACTTCCCCCGGGTGTACCTGCGGGGGGACAGGGGCCCGGCCCTGAGGCGTGCGCTGGCCAAGGACCCGGGCGGCGTCCGGGTCACGCTGGGCACCCGGCTGGCGTTCCGGAACGTACCGGCCCGTGGGGTGGAGCTGACGATCCCGGGGACCGACCGCAGCTACTGCTTCGTCCTGGCGGGCCATTTCGACGCCCGCAGCATCGTCCCGGACCTGGCCTACGGGGCGGCGGAGCTCTGGGGTATCGCCGAGCTGATCGAGCTGACGCGGTACCTGGCGGGCGAGCGGCCCGCCTGCGACGTCCGCGTCGTGTTCGTCTCCGGACACTGGCAGAGCCAGCGGGTGATGCGGGAGTACGTCGGGGAGGGCAGCCCGCACCACGACCGCATCGGGCGGTACTACAAGCTGGCCATGGCCGTCGACCTCGTCCCCGAAGCACGCTCGGTCAACGTCATCACCGAGGCCGCCTGGGACGTCCAGAGCCGCGGAACGTACCGCTGGCTGGGCAACCGGCTGTTCAACGAGGGCGGGTGGCGCGACCGGATCTTCGACGGTCTGGGGCTGTCGAGGGAAAAGGTCGAGCTGTACGGAGGCGCCCGCCCGTTCCTGAGCGAGACGCAGGACGGGGCGATGGCCAACCGCATGGACCGCAGCGCGTTCGCCTTCGCCCCGCGGTACCCGACCGCCGAGCAGCCCTTCCAGACGCTGGGGGTGCCGGCGTTCGCCTTCCAGACCAGCCGGCTGTCCCGGCTGGCGCACAACACGCCGCTGGACCGGCTGGGGGCGGTGGAGGCGGGGTCGGTGGACGAGAAGCTCCGCCCGCAGTTGATGATCACCCTCGGCGTGCTGCGTCACCTGATGGAGTATCCGCGCAAGTTCCTGCGGGATCACGGTCCCCGGCCGCGACGGGGGCGGGGTTGGGGCGGGTACGCCCAGGTGAGCGGGCGGGTGCTGCAATGGGACCGGTCGATCGGGTGGTTTGCCCAGCGGCTGCCGGGCGAGCAGGCAGGCAAGGCCGGCGGCGGCCCCGGGAGCGCCCCCGGCAGCGCCCCCGCGGGCGCGGCCGCCGGAAAGCCGCCGGTTCGCCTGCGGACCTTCCTGCACGCCTATCCCGTGGACAGCCAGGCCACCCACGTCCAGGGCCCCCGGATGCGGAACTACCTGAGTTGGCCGACGAACCCCTCGCGGGCCCAGCACCGGGAGCTTCAGGCGTTCATGTTCCAGGACCTGCGGCTGCTGGAGGTGCCGTACTTCAAGCTCAAGACCGCCTACGCGGGCTTTCCGACGACCCAGTACGACGTGGTCGCCTACAGCCTGGACGACGCCGCCCGCATCCGGTGGGCCACCGATTACGGCGTCCACGGGGACGGGAACAAGGCCTTCCAGTGCACCGACGTGGACCTGGTCGGGCGAGAGACCTACGTGCCGGTGAGCCTGTTCGAGTGCGGGACGCTGGAGCTGTTCGGGCTCGTCGACCCGCAGCGGTACAACCCGTCGAGCTACGTGTACGGCTCGTACTACCACCACTACGGGAGCCAGCACAGCGACGGCGGGGTCGCGCCGCACCTGAGGGTCGCCGAGGTCAAGACGGTGGACTCCCACACGGACATGGAGCGGTGGGGGGCGACGCAGTACGGCCCGACGGCCATGGTCTTCCTGCCGGCCGATCACCGCGTCGGGGCCGAGGTCCTCCTCGGGTCCCTGTTCAAGAACTTCGCCGTGCTCAATAACCCCGACGAAAAGGGCGCCCCCCGGGGGTACACGCTCCGGGCCGGGCAAACCCTCCGACTGACCTCCGGCGACCGCACCACGGCGCGGACCTGCGTCGAGCAGTTGGCCGGGCTGAACCGCCGCCGGCTGAAGCGCTTCGCCGCCCACGACGTCGCCAGCCCGCTGGCCAAGCGATACCACCGGGACCGCGCCGAGGCCCTCCGCGCCGCCGACGACGCCCGCGCCCGCGGCGACCGCCAGGGCGAGACGGCCCACACCCTGCGCGGGGGGGTCTTCGAGTCGCAGGCGTATCGCCACACGCTCAAGCTGCTGCTGGACGTC